>SKOL01000209.1 GCA_007120055.1 Anaerobacillus sp. | reverse complement strand
AATATAGAAACCCATACACAATTAGACCATTGACAAAAGCCGCACTTAAAAAGCTAATCACTAAGTTGACAACCGGATTTATTGAACCGGTTGCTGTTAAAAAATTAGTTACTAAAGCTGCAACGAGAGCACCTAAGCCACATAAAAGCGCGACAAAAAATGGGATGGTCCAAAGATAAACCATATCAACTTCAAAACTACCTAAGTACGAAATCATTGAAAATATTATTCCAAAAACAAAACCAAATAACGTTACTTTTTTAAAATCACCCATCATTTTCACACCTTAAATCAAATCGTGTTTATTGGCTAATACGGCCGCTTGTGTTCTCGTTTTCACTTCTAACTTTTGTAAAATATTAGCAACATGAGTTTTAACTGTTTTCTCACTAACGACTAGTTGTTCGGCAATCTCTTTATTCCCTAATCCCTTAGCCAAAAGCTTTAAGACGTCTTTTTCACGGTGTGTTAACGGCTCAACTAAATTCATCTCTGCTTGTTTGTGTTTGTTTCCCATAGGTACTGGCGCCAGTGCCTTTAACGAAATGCCTCGTCCAAGATACGTTCCACCTTCTGCAACAGCACTAATTGCTGTTACTAACTCATCAGGTGGGGCATCTTTCAAACAGTACCCTGCCACTCCTACGCTGATCGCCTCGCGTATTTTTTGCTCATTTCCAAAGCTCGTCAAAATTAAAATTCGTAACTCTGGACTTTCTTTAAGAAGAGCTTCTGTCGTCGAGATTCCGTCCATTCCCTTCATTTGCAAATCCATCAAAATAACATCAGGTTGTACCGATGGAAGCATTTCTACAGCTTGTTCACCACTCGAACATTCTCCAACAAGTTCAAAACCCTTTAAGCTGCCCAAATAAAATTTTACCCCCTGACGAAAAAAGGGATGATCATCGACGATCATTAATTTAAAATTCCGTTCCATTTATAGACCTCCATTAAAAGCCTTATTATATTGCTAATCAGTCATTATCGTATCTTCTCAAGCTAGGTTGTAAATGTCGGCCGACTTTCTTTATCATCATCTTACTAAAACCTGCCAGTTACATCAATACGATGATGTTTTTCCATTTGTAGCCATGTAAATAATTACGCCTTTTGGGTACTAATAATGATAAGAAGACAAATCGTGTATGTACGACCATTTTTTTAGCTGTATTGATGTAGGAGGATTAACAACATATGAAAAGGATATTGCCAGGCTCAATTTTATCTTTTAATCAATATGGGCATTTAAAAATACCGAAAGCTGTAAAATGCGAATGTCCCGAGTGCGGAAAGGCAACTGCTTTTATTCTAAAATCAAATTACCAAGCGAATAAAATTGGGTTATTCTCACAAGGAAATTGTCCATTTTGTAAAGTGACATCTTCATTTGTTATTATGTTAAAAGAGAATCATACTGGAACGAATGAAGCTGCAGATGTGTTTATTTATGATCAACGGCAACCTTTGCATCAAATCGAGAAACAGCCAGACATACCAGGTGATTTAATTCGCTCATACCGTTCAGCCTTAAAAGTTCACCAATCTAATGATCCTCTCGCAACAGCGGTAATGAGTAAGCGGGTACTTGAAAGTGTCTTAAAAAGTTTTCTCGGTGAGGATACGAACGGTTTACCTTTAGCAGATCGCTTTAAACAGTTGCCGAGTCACATCGATTTATCAAAACCATTGTCATCATTAAGTCATCTTATTGATCGTGAAAGCACGTTGCAACAAATGCTTGACCTCGAACGTGACCTTGATGATGAAATGGCAGAACTTTTAATGGATTTATTAAACGGACTTATTGAATATTTATATGTCCTTCCAGCAAAACTTGAAATGACACACGGAAGAATTGAAGAGAAGCTATAAGTCCGACTACAAATAACAGCCTTCCTCCTAAAACAAGAAAAGCTCGCCAATTAATATGGCGAGCTCTACCCTACTACTGAGTTACAAATATTAAGATAGTTACCATCTATTTTTAGTCCTCGATCTTTAAATATTTCGTCAATCAATTCTACTTCTATACACATCGCCTCTGTCAAAATGCCCTCATTGATATTTTTATTAATTTCTTCATAAAACTGAACTAATAAATCATCTGGTAATTGTTTATACAAATTTGACATACGATCCCACCTAACCGAATTTTCTTAATCTTCTTTATAATACACAAAAATTAATAATCGGTAAAATTATATGCTTGGCCTTGGCACTTTATTCCATACAAAAAATCACTTTACGCATGAATATTTACATTCGTAAAGTGATTTTTCAATTTCAAGATATTCTTAACCTAAATCAACATTATGAAATACTTGCTGCACGTCTTCTAAATCTTCTAGGGCATCGATTAATTTTTCAAATTGTTCTTGGGCATCTTCCGGTAATGTCACATCCGATTGTGCAAGCATCGTTAACTCTGCGACTGTAAAATCTGTCACACCAACACTTCTGAATGCTTCTTGAACAGCATGGAATTGATCAGGTTCGGCATATACGATCACTGTGTCCTCTTCATCTAAAATGTCTCGTACATCAATATCTGCTTCCATTAATAATTCAAGAGTTTCATCTGCATTTTTTCCTT
>SKOL01000752.1 GCA_007120055.1 Anaerobacillus sp. | reverse complement strand
AATGGTTTAAAGAACTGTTCCACTCAATATATATCAAGACCCCCGCTAAAGACGCGAAAATGTATCGACCACAAATGATAACACATGTTGAGACAGTCGCGTTATTAGAGTTGAAATAGCTTGGCAGCTTTTAAAGCAATTTTCTAAATATAATGAAAGAGCAGTTCTATACGTAAATACACATTTTTCGAAGTACAAGTGGAATGACAAATGACTAATGAATATGATGATGTGAACCTAAAAAAGAGTGCATCATATGTAATTTTTGCGTAACATAATCTTTATATCTTTAATAATATGAAGAGGGTGTCACCAAAAGCTAGGCTTTTGGGACACCCTCTTTTTACTTTTTTGTAGTGTCATTAAAGCCCCTTTATAAATTAAATTAAAGTGAAGATGAATAATAGACGAGGTGTTGTATGGAAATAGGTTTTCGAATTTAACTTGATCAAACATTGGCTTTTCCTTTCATAAAAAACAGATGAATAAATTTTTTTGTTTTAAAAAAACATATATATAAGGTTTTTAACGAGGAAAGCGACTTGGGTTGCATTTGGATTGGAAAGGTATTCTCAAAATTGTTAGTGGGGTACTTAAATTCTGTTAGCACGAGAGAAGTCCAGATAAAATTATAGGCGACTCATGCGACCATGATGATTTCCGTTGGTTCAGCACTTTATCTATATCAACATCAGTTACCTAATTCATGGTAATCGATAATTTATTTATGGAAGTTGAAAACAAACATTTAAAAGCCCCACCAGAACATTTGAAATGAGGACCAACAGCATGAATGCAAAACTAAAGTATAAAATATTTTTTTCAACCCTCTTTAAATGGATGTTTTTGGGTGGGGTTATTGGTGTAATTATTGGTTCAACGACAGCTTTCCTTTTAACAACGAACGATTTTCTTGGAAATGAAATCAGAGATAAAAACTCTTGGATTATTTTTTTTCTTCCTTTAGGAGGAATAGTTATAGGCTACATATATATGAACTTTGGCAAAAGTGGTGGAAATGATATTGCTAAAGGGAATAATCTCGTTATAGAAGGCGTCCATGGAATAGCTAAGGTGCTACGAAGAATGGGCCCTTTCGTCTATTTAGGAACATTTATTACAGTCTTATTAGGTGGGTCAACAGGACGTGAAGGTGCTGCGATTCAAATGGGGGGAAGTGTTGCTGAAGCTGTAAATCAGTATTATAAAGTAAACATACTTGATACAAAAATTTTGCTGATGAGTGGAATAAGTGCTGGATTTGGAGCTGCTTTTGGTACTCCGATTACAGGAGCTATTTTTGGTATGGAAATGGTGGCTATCGGGAAATTGAAATACGAAGCATTTGTCTCTTGCCTTGTAGCAAGCTTCGTTGGGTATTACGTAACAGAAGGAGTATGGGGAGTGGAACATGAAAACTTTATTATACAGTCTGTTCCAGAACTATCAATCATGTCATTCTCAAAAGTTATTGTTATGTCTATTGTTTTTAGCCTTATTAGTGTTTTATATTGCCAATTAAGGCATGGTATGCAAAACGTTTCTGAGAAATACTTCAAGAAAAACCATATGAAGAGAGCCTTTGTCGGAGGATGCATTATCATCATTTTAACCCTAATCGTAGGTTCACAAGACTACAACGGGCGTGGTTTAGACATGCTTGAACAATCGTTTAAAGAAGATGTTCCGCCCTTTGCCTTTTTAGCGAAGTTAATTTTTACAGCAGTTACAATGGGGAGCGGTTTTGTAGGTGGAGAAGCGATCCCACTATTTTTCATGGGGGCAACTTTAGGAAATGCTTTATCAGGAATCATTGATTTACCGATGTCATTTCTTGCTGGGTTAGGTATGGTCGCTGCATTTTGTGGCGGTGCTAATACTCCGATAGCAGCCTTCCTTTTAAGTGTTGAAATGTTTGAAGGAAAAGGAATGGAATATTTTTTTGTGGCATGTCTAATAAGTTATATTTTTTCAGGCCACCACGGACTTTGGCCTTCTCAAACGGTATTTGAACCGAAAAGCAGATTATACAATACAGTTAACGGAGAATCTATGGGTACTATAGAAAAGAAGAAAAAGCAAGATTAACTAGTAGTCGTCTATTGCATCATAATATTGTCATTTCTAACTATTATCTTCACAATTTTCTTTTCAGGAGTAAAAGGTTATGAAAACAATCGTTTTCACTGCTTTACTACTTGGACCAGTGTTATTTATCTTTAGTGGAACAGAATTGTCCAAAGAAATCGCCGCTTCAGGGGGAACGCTAGAAGGAAGTGGATTTAAAACCGTAGAAGTACAACTTGTGGATATGTTTCCGCATACAAGCCATGTTGAGTGCGTCTCGCAGATAGTGCTTAAATAGTCTGCGACCACTATTCAAGCCATGTCGAGACAGTCGCGTTGATAGAGTTAAAATAGCTTGGTATCAATAGGTTTAGCGGATTTTGGTTAAAAATTAAAGTGTGTTCTATGTTCCCTCGGACTAATGGTTCGGGGGATTTTTGTTCTACGGTCGTATCCACACAGTTTTTATACCGGGAACTCGTATATTTTATAGTTCACAAAAAATACAAAGTTAACCAACTGTATCTTAACAATTTAATATTAACGTTT
>SKOL01000261.1 GCA_007120055.1 Anaerobacillus sp. | reverse complement strand
TGCTGATCCCGAACTGGTGGAACGTACCCCATTTCATCACCCCCGAATTATTGGTAGTTATTTTTAAGCCCTTTCGTTTATGAGAGAACTATGTTGAGGATATCTTTTCGTCATAATGACTCCACTTATTTAATACCCGGTTTTTCAATTTTAAAAAACAGTTACTATATTATTCTATGCTCTCTTCCCTTACATGTTTCTCTTTTTTTTGCTATAGTGGTCTAGTAGTTTAATGAATTCATAATTCAATCTCATCGCCATTAAGTATCTATATGTAGTTTCGTTGAAACGCTCGCAACTACATATAGTTTAATTTGGCTCAATTTAGGTAATTATGAAATTCACTCTATTGATTTTAAGTATGTTCATTAAGTGGGGGTTTTCATGAAAATTGCATTATATAAAGATCAAATGATCCATTTAACAAAAATCGAGCGTGATCAATTGCAAAAGATATTTTTAGCTAGTCAGCGTGGGGAACTTTCTTGTCCGTGTTGCCATCAAAGTGTAAAGCTGAAAATTAGTATTCATGAGCCACCTCTTTTCATACATCCGAGTCAAACATTTAACTGTGATGAGGCGATTAAAGCATTAGAAGAAAAACCCGAAGAGGAGACTGTCAACCACTCAGTTGGAAGCTTTACACTCCCTTCAAAACGTGAAATCAACGGTGGCGTAGCGATGCTACATAAGACGAATGATACTGTAACCGGATGGAAAAATCCTTATGAGGTACGAAGCATTCCACCTTTTAAAAACCATCAAACCTCTTCCAGTGAACATAAAAAATACGATGTTGACGATAGTCAGTGGGAGGCTATTTCAACGACCGAGGGGCCACTTCTCGTTTTAGCAGGAGCAGGAAGTGGAAAAACACGAGTTCTTACAACACGAACGGCGTACATGTTAACGGAAAAGAAAATTGCTAGTAACCGTTTATTGTTAGTGACATTTACAACAAAGGCTGCTAAAGAAATGAAAAAAAGGATGGCTTCATTTTCTGGGATTACCGAGAGAGATTTACAAACACTCGTCGTCGGTACTTTTCATAGTATTTTTTACAAAATGCTCATGCACCACCAAGGGGCATTATGGCAACCAAACAAACTACTAAAATGGGACTGGCAACGAGAACAAATCATAAAAGAAGCTTCAAGAGAACTCGGAATTGACGAAAAGGAATTCGCCTTCGATCAAGCCTTATCACAAATAAGCTATTGGAAAAACCATATATTAAAACCATCACAAGTACGAGCTGAAACCGATTGGGATGAAAAAGTAAAAATATTATATGAACGTTATGAACAGACGAAACAAGCAACACAGCTTTTTGACTTTGACGATATGTTACTCGGCTGTTACGAACTATTAATTGACAACGCGTCATTACTCGAAAAATATCAGCAACGTTTTTCTTATATTTTAGTGGATGAATTTCAGGACATTAATAAAGTTCAATATGAGATTATTTCGCTTTTAGCCAAAAAAACACAAAACTTATGTGTCGTAGGTGATGATGACCAATCGATCTATAGTTTTCGAGGAAGCGACCCATCCTATATATTAAATTTTGAAACTGACTTTCCTAAAGCAAAAATCGTGACCTTAAATTGCAACTACCGTTCGCATCATTCGATCGTCTCGAGTGCTACAAACGTCATTACGA
Organism: Anaerobacillus sp.; assembly: GCA_007120055.1. The sequence goes on along the minus strand of SKOL01000261.1, from coordinate 952 downwards.
ACAATAAAAAGCGAAAAACGAAGAAAGTTGTAGCAATGACTGAGAATATGAAACGACCGCTTCAATTTTATCCTTTTGATGAGGAGGAAGAAGCGACGATGATTGTTACTGATATTAAGGAGAAAATTGAAAACGGAGCACGGCCTCGTGATTTTGTCATCCTTTATCGGACGAACTCCTCTGCTCGAGCGATTTTCGAACGACTCGTTGCCTCTAGCCTCCCCTTTTATTTAGAACAAGATGGAGAAGCTTTTTACAGGAGAAGAACGGTTCGAAAGGCGCTAGCCTACTTAAAACTAAGTCTTTATCCTGATGATCAAGAAGCGATTAAAGAACTATTAGGCGCGATGTTTATTAAACAATCAAGTTTACGTGATTTAAAAGCTCTATCGATCTTGCACGACTGTTCGTTGTTAGAGGCGATGACGAAGCTGACCGATATTCAAGTTTTTCAACAAAAGAAAATAAAAAAGATGATCCCTCTTTTCAAGCAACTACGTAATTTTTCAGCTGTTGAAGCGCTTGAATGGGTTGAAAAAGAAATGGGCTTAAGTGACTACATTAAGAAAAACGGAAATGAAGGAAACGTGATCGACAAAGGCTCTGATGATTTGCGTGACTTAAAAGTTGCGGCAGCCAGTCATGACCGTGTTAGTGATTTTCTCATTCACGTTGACCATATGATTGCTAAATCGAAAGAGCTTAAAGGGCGACCGGAAAATGAGGATAGTATTCAGTTAATGACCGTACATCGAGCGAAAGGGCTTGAGTTTAAGACCGTCTATATCCTAAGTGCTGTCGAAGGTTCGCTCCCTCACGATTATTCGCTAGAAGCCTACCGTGAAGGTGATTTAACGCCACTTGAAGAGGAGCGTCGTTTAATGTATGTAGCTGTTACTCGAGCGATGGAAAACTTATATATATCGATCCCCCAAAAGCGACGCGGCAAGAG
>SKOL01000759.1 GCA_007120055.1 Anaerobacillus sp. | reverse complement strand
TCTTCATTAACATTATGTTGAACGACAAGTCGTCCTAAAAACAATTGAAGCTCATTCGGTTGATCATAATAAATCGATTCAAAAGGAAACGTGCGTACCCACCGATTTGGGCTAACACTCTCATAGCGCCACCTGTCTAGAAAATAATCTGGTTGATACCTTTTTCCGTCGCCTTCAATCTTAGTAAAATGTAAATCTTGATAGTGGTACTCATCTTCGGTGCCATTTAAAGGCTCAATCTCATATACTAAATAAGTTCCGGTTGGTCTCACTTCTAAAACATCGAAGTATACCTTATGATCTTCTACCTTAATGGTTTGATCTACATTTATCGTCTTTGCTTCATATTTTTTTATCGGTACTTCTAAAACCCATTCCCCTGATATAAGTTCTCGATCTTGAAAGTATCTTGCTTCACGATCCCATAAATCTATCTCTTTATTCATTTGTTCTAGCTGATGAAATCGAATTGTGATCGTTTCTTGATCGTTTTTAATAGGTGGTAAAAATAGACGACCTTCACTTATTTCATCTTCAGATAAATACCTTAGAAAAGTTCGAGGCTGACTGTGAATGTCACGGACATTCCCGTCCCATATATCTGTTTCAAGAACTTCAAACCTATCTGAATGAAATTCAGTGACGTAGTGATACTGATCATCTATATCACTAACTTCATAAAAAATGATCGTTTGCAAATCATCAGCTGCAACTTGTGTGACGGTAATTTCAATATCTTGATCTATCGCAGTTACATAAACATTTTCTCCATACCCGACTGTTTCCGCTGTCCAAACTTTCCACTTCATACCTAACTCGCCCACACCAATAGAACTTATTAAAATACCGACCAAAAAAATAAGACTAACTACCGATGTAAAAAAAAGTTGTTTCCGTTTCTTTCCCTTTATTTGTTTTTCCGTCAATGGTTTGTTAGGTTCTAAAAAATATGGTGAAGGCATTAAATCGTTCCCTGATAGTTGTAATTCATTCATAACACCGATCAGTTTTTCTAATAGCTCTCTATACCATTCGTTCTGTGATAGTTTATCATTCACAAGCTTATATTGGTCAAAACTTAGTTTTCCTTCATGATAGTTTAAGAGATTATGTATCGGAAGTTTACTATTTTGTTCGGATGAGTTGATAACAAGCTGTTCGAATCCTCCAACTAAATGGTCTATCACAGAATCCTCCCGTAAGTTTAAAAACTGGGCGACCTCGTCATTACGAAAGTTAAGGATGTATTTTAAATATACACAATATCTGTCTGTTGCTTTTAAATTAAATAGTTGTTTTAAACTATCATTTCCAACAATTAATTCGGCTGATTTTATCTCTTGTGATAAACATTCCTTAATAAAAGTATTGATGAATTTTTCTTGAAATCGGCCATCGATGGTTTCAAACTCATCTTGCAATAATTTAATTGTTGTAAAAACAGCATTTTCAACCTTCTCTTCATTAGCCAAAAAAACATACCCTAGCTTGTACAAGAAAACTTTTTCTTGTTTAGCCCAATCAAAGATGAATTCTTTACTATTATCAGCCACTGCATACTCTCCTATCTGAGTGAATTTCATAAATACCTGAAAAGAGCCATATCACGCAACTATATATTGATCTTAGTGGCAAGAATAATGAATTATGAAATTCATTAAATAATATAAAATGTCGATTTTACAACATGAAACTTTAAAGAAAGGAAATAATATGGAATATCATAACATAAAAGAGGTGTTAAAAATTGAAAGAAATCAAAAAAGAAAATATTAATGTAAACGAAAAACAGCGAACAGACGAAGAACCCGACGTCAAAATCAAATACGATGTTCATACCCCTGATGAACGCGACCCCCAACCAAAATCATACGACGAAATTGAATATTAGTATAAAAGCTCAAGCGCCTTGGGAGCTTCGACAAAAACTGGAAAATTTCACCCAAAAGGCACGATTTTTTGCCTTTTGGGTGGAATGTGAAGTTTTCAAGGGCCTAGGCGCTTGAGCTGGACAAAGAAAAGCTCAAGCGCTGGTTTACCTTGTTGATCATTGTCGATTCAAATAAGCATTTGACGAACTCGTACTATAAATAGGGGTTTATGACTAGTTTTAGCGAAACTGTTTAATTTTCTTGGATTTTGTTGAATAATAATGAAAGAAATAAAAGCTTGTTTCACAGCAGATTTAAGGAGTGACCGAAAGGCAATGTTAAAATTAGTCATTGAAAAAAAACGAATGCAAATGATTTATTTAGCTAACATCACAGGACTGACTTCAAAGAAAACTGTAAAGTGTAGTCAAGAGTTAGACGATCTACTTAATTTAGTACAAAACGTCAGTCAAGCACAATAATTTGCTGTGAATTTAGGTACTTTCTTCTTACAAACGTTCATAAAAATTGTGACAAATTCATCAAGTTTACTATTTTTTGTTGATAAATAATAATTAAAAAATATAATTTATCTAACATAAATCGTACGAAAGGGCAAAACCATTGAAAAATGGTGACGCAAAGCTACAGGGGCTTCATTGAATAAATTTCAATATGCCAGCCAGTTTCCGAACACGAACCTCCGTCGATTTATGTATTTTTATTTTCGAAGGAGGAAACATAATGATT
>SKOL01000015.1 GCA_007120055.1 Anaerobacillus sp. | reverse complement strand
CGAGTCTATTCTGTTTTTGACTTACTAATTGTGAAAGAAGGAATTATGTACATTTGTGAAGATGGAATAAACTATGATGTGAAAAGTGGGGAATACATAATACTTGTTCCTGGTTTGGAGCATTTTGGTTATAAGGCATGTACGACAAAAACACATTATAGTTGGTTGCATTTTTATATCGAGAAGCCATATGAGTTTAAAAATACGTCTGATATAAATTGGGGGATGGTTCTTAAACACGAACATATATATACGGATTCAGCAAAGCATATGTTACACATACCGAGATATGGAAAAATCGGGAATCAAGAATTTATCCATCATGAGTTGGAACGTCTTTTTTCTTTAAATGAGAGTAACAGTCCAGAAAAGCGCTTAAAAGAACAAATCGTTTTTCAAGAATTAATTTTACAGTTACAAAAAGACTCAATTCAGATTCCGACTAGTGCTGAACAAGTAACGAAACAAGTCGTTACTTTTATCCAAGCAAATTATAAAAAAGAATCAATAAAAATGGAGGACATTTCAAAAGAGTTATTATTTCATTCTGATTATATTACTCGCTGTATGCAAAAAACGTTAGGGGTCACACCGTTACAATATTTAACTTCCTATCGACTTTCAATCGCTAAACAACAGCTTACAACAACAAATGAAAAATTAGAAGCAATCTCAAGACAAGTAGGTATTGCAGACAGTGCCTACTTTTCAAGGGTATTTAAAAAGATAGAAGGCATTACTCCAAATGAATATCGTAGGCTAGCAAAGCGTGAAGGAAATTAAAAGATGGCACTTTAGACCTATTTTTTTTTTATAATAAAAAAAGTATTGGAAGTGAGTGCAATTTTCAGTAAAATTAATTAACAACACTACGCAATCGTTTGCGCTTTAAAAAAGCTAAGTAAGTTTTAGGGGGAGTTAAATGGAAGAAGGGCGTAAGTACTCATTAAAGGTCATACATAAGTTGTTTTTATTAATTATGTTCTTAATTGTAGTAATTTTAGGTTCAAGTGGGTTCACTTATTTTACGAATGAGAAAGTTAAAAGTCAGTTTAACGAGTTAAAACAAATTGATGAAGTCCAGGACGAATATAATCGGTTTAACAATATAATGAGTTCAATTGCATTGACCAATTTCCAATTAATTACTACTGGATATTCACAAGCAAACGTTTCAATTTTAGAGGAAAATTTACAGTTGGCTAATCAGCAACTTGAAAAAATCACTCCGTACTTTGTTGAACACGATGAACTCCTTATTTACTTTAATCATTTAGAAGCTTCTCTAAACGCTTATAACGAGGTTTTTGAAACTTACTTTTCTTCAATTTTTGTCGGGGATGAAATAGAACGAATTAAAAGTCGAGTTTCTCCTACTATTTCAAGAACAGAACAAACGACATCCAATGTAAATGAAAGGGTGACTAATTATTTTGTTAATGTAAAACAAACGTCGGAACAAAGTTTTAATGATTCCATCGAGCAGATTAATAAAGTATTAATTTATAGTACGCTCATCTTAATCTTATTTTGCATTTTTACCGTTGTGTTGTTCGGGAAAAATATAAATAGTGGTGTAAACTCGATCATTCAAAGAATTGAGGCCTATAAAAAAGGGGAGTATTTATTTTTTAGAAAAATGAACCGAAAAGATGAATTTTCTTATATTGATCAATCGTTAATTGAACTTGGGGAAAATATTAACAATACCATTGATAAAAATAGCAAAATTGCAAAATTTGTTCACACTTCAACAGAAGAGTTGTTAAGTCATTCTCAAAGTAACGTAAAATCCTCAGCAAATATTAAAAATTTCGTCACCGAAATTCACGGACAAGTTTCTAGTCAAGCAGAGCATTCAAATTCAATATCAGCAGTTACAGAAGAAGTATCAGCAAGTTCTGAAGAAATAAGAAAAGCTGCAGAGGTAATTCAACATAATATGGTCAAAATGAATGAAGGTGCTCAAGGCGGAATGCAAGTAGTTTCTAAGTTAAACGAAGCTGTTCATGAAGTTTCTGGTGAAATAAACACGTTGAACCCAGTCGTTAAAACGGTCGTAGAGCGTTTAGAGCATATTTCAAAATTTTTATTTGGTATTGATGAAATTACCAACCAAACAAATTTGTTAGCTCTTAATGCTTCCATTGAAGCTGCTCGCGCTGGAGAGAAAGGGAAAGGGTTTGCAGTAGTTGCGGATGAAATACGCAAATTATCAAGTCAAACCAATGATTTCTCAGAAAAAACGAAAAAGGTTATTCATTCTATTGAAGAAGATACGAAAAATATTTCGTCTAAATTTAATTCATTCAATGAGCTTTTTAGTAATACAGAAATCGTAGCTCGTGATATTACAACTACGTTTAACGAAATATCTATGAATACCTTTAATTTAAATAAGCAAAATGAAGAAATTACAAATTCGATCGATGGAATATCAGAGGGAATTCATGAAGTTGCAAGTTCGATTTACGAGTTAGCAGAAACAACATCGAGCTTGTCGCAACATACAGAAAAAATATTAGACGATGTATCGAAACAAGATGAAAATACAACGGATATTGATTATTTACTACAAAGACTGCAAACGAGTGCCAATGAATTAATAATAGCGATTTCATT
>SKOL01000171.1 GCA_007120055.1 Anaerobacillus sp. | reverse complement strand
TCAATATCGACTATTGCGAAATATGGTTTATGGGATCGTTCAACGGTGATGCAAGTTGTCAAAAGGTTAAAAGAAAAAGGATTAGTTTATATTGAAAAAGATGAAAAAGATTTACGAGTTTCATATGTTTTGCTGACTGAAGAAGGGAAAAAGCGACGAGCAAAGTCGAGAGAGGCTAATTATGACTTTTTGAAGTTTATTGAAAAGCAAAGCGTAGAAGATCGAGAAGGATTTATTAATTTAATAAAGTTTTTAGAGAAGATTAATAGGAACTATTATGGTGATGAATTTATAGAGTGGGTTGAAAAAACGGAAGAGAAAGAGAAGAAATAAATAAAGTTTAGCATAACAATGGTTCATATTTTGACGAAAATACAAAAACACTTTTGAAAAACATAAAATTCTCATAGCGTAAGGGTATAAAAGCGAACGATTATTAATTGTGTTGTAATTATCGTTCGTTTTTCTCTTGCTTTTTTTTCGTTCTTTTTGTAAGATAGTAAAGGTTGAAAAAATATTATATGAATTTTTAGAATATAAAATTTAAGTTTAATAGATTAGTTACGATAACAACACAAGGAGGACATAACGTGATGAATAATTATGATGTAATTGTAGTGGGGGCTGGTCCCGCAGGAATTTTCACGGTGTACGAACTTTTAGAACAAAAACCGGAGTTAAATGTTCTATTTATTGATAAGGGGCACTCCATTTACAATCGTAGATGTCCAATAAATGAAAAGAAGATCGAGAAATGTCCACCACCAAAAGGAAGAAAAGATTTTTCAGGTTGTTTACCGGCATGTTCAATTACAGCTGGTTTTGGTGGGGCTGGTGCTTATTCAGATGGAAAATTTAATATAACAACAGCGTTTGGCGGTTGGATGCAAGAGTATTTACCACCGTCACAAGTACTTGAATTAATCCAGTACGTTGATTCGATTAACTTAAAACACGGTGCACCTGAGGAAAGTACAGATCCAACAACTACGGCCGTACGAGAAATTGAGCGTAAAGCGATGGGAGCAGGTTTAAAGCTATTACGTGCGATTGTTAGACATTTAGGAACAGAGAAAAACTTAGAAATTTTAACAAGCATTTATGAGTTTTTAAAAGATAAAGTAGAAATGCGTTTTCGAACGGAAGTCGAAGATATTATGACGGAAAAGACGAACAATGGATTTAAAGTTACTGGAATCGTTCTGAAAAACGGTGAAGAAATAAATGCTGATCAAGTAGTCATCGTTCCTGGTCGAGATGGCTCTGAGTGGCTAGGGAACTTACTAAAAAAACGTGATTATCGTATGATTAATAATCAAGTTGATATCGGGGTTCGCGTTGAAACTTCTGATGTCATTATGGAAGATATTAATCACCACCTTTATGAAGCGAAATTCATCTACAACACATCCGTTGGTACGACGGTAAGAACGTTTTGTTCAAATCCGTCAGGTCACGTTGTCGTTGAAAATCATAGTGGAGTGATGACCGCAAACGGCCACGCCTACAAAGATCCGAAGCTAGGTAGTGAAAACACGAACTTCGCTTTACTCGTTTCTCATACGTTTACGGAACCTTTTGACCAACCGATTTCTTTTGCGAAAGAAGTTTCAAAACGTGCCAATGATTTATCAAACGGTTCAGTTATTGTACAAAAGTACGGTGATATTTTAAAAGGGAGACGTTCTACCACAAAACGTATTAATGAAGGATTTTTAGAACCTACATTAAAAGAAGCAGTTCCAGGTGATTTAGGACTTGTTCTACCATATAATACGATGAAAAGTCTAATTGAAATGATGGAAGCCCTAGATCACGTAACACCAGGACTTGCCTCAGAGCACACGTTGTTTTATGGCGTAGAAGCTAAGTTCTACTCAGCTAGACCAGTTTTAACGAAAGACTTTGAAACTCAGATTTCAGGTTTATATGCTGGCGGTGACGGTGGAGGCGTAACTCGCGGGTTAGCCCAAGCAGGTGCTAACGGTGTCCATATTGCGCGCGCGATCATTAAAAAGCGTGCAGAACAACTTCAACCGGTTGTAACTCAATAATTAATTATTTAAACGAAAACTTTAGTTAAATTTTTAGAGCTCTGCATTTAAATGTGCAGAGCTTTTCTTATATAATGGAGTTGGTTAGTTGGTTAGTTGGAAGGAAAGCCTAGGTCACGGCGAGGGGAAGGAAATTGTCCGTCTTTTCCATATTAGATAGTGACAGTGTAACGTCATGAAGTTTTTATATATAGATAGGAAAGTATTTAGGATTGGTTTTGAGAAAGGAGGTAGTCATGAAGCAATTTTACCCAAAAGATGGACGAGTCATTTTTCATGTTGATATGAATAGTTTTTACGCTTCCGTCGAAGTTGCTTATGACCCTACCCTAAAGGGAAAGCCGGTGGCTATTGCCGGAAATGCGAAAGAAAGACGGGGAATTATCGTAACGAGTAGTTATGAAGCGCGGGCAAAAGGTGTGAAAACGACGATGCCTATTTGGGAGGCAAAGAAGCTTTGTCCGTCGTTAGTCATAATGGAACCAAATTTTGACCGTTATCGGAAAATGTCACTGCAAATCTTTGATTTATTAAGAGAATTTACACCGTTAGTTGAACCGGTATCGATCGATGAAGGTTATATGGATATAACTGAATGCTACTCACAAGGTTCACCTTTAGAGATTGCAAATAAAATTCAATCTCGTCTATTAAAAGAGTTAAATTTACCTTGTAGTATCGGAATTGCCCCGAATAAATTTTTAGCGAAAATGGCTAGTGATATGAAGAAACCTTTAGGAATTACTGTTTTACGTAAACGTGAAATAAAAAATGTTTTATGGCCATTAAAAGTAGGAGAAATGCACGGGGTTGGTAATAAGACGGCAGAGAAGCTTAATAAAAAAGGAATTATGACGATTGGTGATTTAGCTTGTTACGACGTTGCGAAGTTAAAGCTCTTTTTTGGTGTTAATGGTGAAAAAATTTATGAGCGTGCCAACGGAATTGATCGGCGTCATGTGGACCCTAATGCTGTTTATGACTTTAAAAGTATTGGAAATTCAACGACACTATCAGCTGATACGAAAAATATTGATAAAATTAAAGTTGTGCTATCGAACTTAGCGGATTCAGTGGCAAGAAGAATGTCACGAAAATCAGTTTGCGCCGAGACAATTCAAGTGACGATTCGGTATTCAGATCGTACAACAGTGACACGAAGTCATACTGAGTTAAATCCTATTGATAGTCAGGCAGAAATTTATAAAATTGCCTTATATCTTTTTACGAAGCATTGGAACAAAGAACCGATCCGTCTTTTAGGAGTGACAGCTCAACAGTTGGTTGAAAAAAAGACCGCCTATAAACAACTAGATTTGTTTCATTATGAAGAAGATGTAAAAAAATATGAGCTGACAAAAACGGTCGATGCCCTAAGAAATCGCTTCGGTGAAGAAGCTCTTTTGAAAGGTTCACAAATCTCAGCAAAAAAAGAAGATCGTTTTACTGATAAAAAGAAGCGTGGCACTAGTTTGGAAAAAGATTTCTTTTTTGAAGACCGACAAAAAGATGAATAACTTTGGTCAAATAAAGTTAAGGCTATACCATAATTTACATGGTTAGCTTTTTTGTTTTATAAAAACTTTATAAGTCAAAAGGTTTAATGAATTTCATAATTCATGATTCTCGCCACTAGGATTAATATATAGTTGCGTCAAAACCATTCGCAAACTATATATTGCATGATGTGGCTCCTTTTTGGTAATTATGAAATTCACTCAGGTTAGAAAAACTAAGAATTTTTATATGATTTGGTAATAATTCGAGTTTACTTAATTACTAAACAAAACTAGTTTATGTTCCGATAAAGTAGATAGAAGGAACGTGGGAGTGTGAACGTATGCAAATTAACAATCAGGCTGTTTCTAGCCAAGTAAATACCCATGAAAAACCCCTTGAACTGAAAAAGGGCGAAATATATAGCGCAACTATAAAAGAAAGAACGTCTCGAGATGAAGCTATGTTACAAATTCGTGGTCGAGAAGTTCAAGTGAAGTTTGACGCCAAGGCTCCAACACAAGATCGAATTACAGTTCAAGTTGCTGGGGAGTCAGAAGGAAAAATTCAAGTGAGAACGATCGCAGAGGCTCCTAGATATACATCTGCCTCTCCACAAACAGAACGAACAAATACAGATCAAACGTTACGCAGTTTAGGGGTTAGTAACCCATCTCAACAACTAAGACAGGCTGCGCAAATGGTTTTAGATAAAGGGGTTCCGTTAACACGTGACTCCGTTCAAGATTTACGTGCCTTTGTTGAAAAAGAAAAAGGTACAGTACAACAACGCTTAAATACCGTTCAAGCGGTTGCTAATAAACGTTTAGATGTAACGACGAATCATTTACGCTCCGTTCATGAAGCCTTACATGGACGCCCGTTAAATGAAGTGTTAACGAACATCGCTAAAGATTTAGATCCTAATTTTAAAATAACGAGAGAGCAAAGTGAAGTGGTGAACAACCCACGAGGCGAACGTGAAGTTGCGCGCCAAGTCGAGAGAACATTAACTCAAACTCAACCATTGGTACAAAATTCACAAGCTCCATTGCAAAATCAACAAGAACAACAAGGAGTTAAGCCTACAGAAGCTCTAAAGCAAATGAAATCAACTGTTCAAAAAGAAGGGGATTTCCAAAAGGCCACTAGCGAGTTAAGGAACCAAATTGAACAAGCGCCATTTGAACGCCCGACAAAAGAGCTCATTACAAAATCACTTGAAGAAGCGAATAGATTGCAGGATCAAGGTCGTGAGTTAGCAGCTCGTCAACAATTAATGCAGTCATTTATAGCAGTAGAACCACAAGTAGCAAGGTTAGACCACCAAGCTATTCAACCAGAAATGCAGCAGTATTCGATAAATGAAGCTTTCCAAACGCAGCAGTTAACTAGTAAAGATTTAATTGTTCAAACCATTACTGAGAAGTTAGCTAAAGCACAAGCGGATTTTAAATCATTACAAAGAGAAATTACGAGAAATTTAGATAATATTCAACACTTAACAGAAGCTTTTAAAAGCCAAGCACCTAAACAAGTAAAACCATTACTAGAAACGACGATCAAAAGATTAGACAATGCGATTTTAAAAAGTGAAATGATGCTTCTTACTGATATGAAGACTGAAAAAAAGTTGATGCAAGCAAGTAGCCGCTTAGCAGAGGCAAAAAAACTTTTAAATAGAGGTAACTATCAAGAGGCGAATCGTATTGTTCAAGAAATAAAAACGATGATTGAAAAACTAGAATTTAAACCGTCAGATACGAAAGTGAAGCATTTTATTACGAAAGAAGAACAAAATCTTCAAAGCCGGGCACCTTCACAGCAGCTGTTACAACAGTATGATGATCTTTCACGTCGACCGACCACCCAAGATTTTTCAGCACGACAAGCGTTTGAGTTAGTGCGAGGTCTCGGTTTAAATAGAGACAGTGAAGTTGCGCAAATGTTGGCAACTGGACGTCAAGGTGACGGTGAGCCAAATCAAAATATGAAAAATGCACTGATGCAGTTAATGAAAATGGAAGAAGAGCAAGGTCGTGTGTCACAACAGACGAACCAAGCTTTAGCCAACATAACTGGTCAACAATTATTAAGTAAGTCAGATACAAATAGTAATCTTCAAAGTATGTTTTTTAATTTACCATTTTTGTTAGAAGATGAAGTTAGAGATTTGCAAGTATTCGTGAACTCTCGTAATGAGGGCGAAAAAGTTGATTGGGAAAATTGTAACCTTTATTTTCTAATCGAAACAAAGAAATTGGGGGAAGTAGGTATTTTAGTCACCGTAACTGATGGTAGTCTTTCGTTAACGATTAAAAATGATCAACCTCATTTTAAGGAAAGAATTGAGCCACTTGCAGAGCTATGTAGGGAAAATTTAAAAGAAGTTGGTTATAACATAGCTAACCTCAACTTCACAAAATTAACAGCAGTACAGAAACCGGATTCAGAAATTAAGGAAGACCAAGAACAACAAGAAAAAATGACACCAACGTTTACTGAGAAAGGGTTTGACTTTAAAATATGATGATTTCAAAGCATTTTAATCAAAAACAACGTAAATCACTGAACGGTCCTAGTGCAGCGGTAATTCGCTACGATGAAGACTCTAATCAAGGTCCACAAGTAGTGGCTCACGGAAAAGGTCAAGTCGCTAATCAAATCATAGAGTTAGCTAAAAAAAATAATATTCATATGCAAGAAGATCCAATGCTCGTTGAAAATCTACTAGATATGGATTTAGGTGATAATATTCCACCACAACTATATGCCGTAATGGCAGAAATTTTATTGTTAATTGAAGAAATGGAGAAAAACTATTAAACTTTGACAAATTTCTACCGATAAAAAGATTAGATGAACGTAAATGTTAGGAGGGTCATTCGTGACACTTATTTCAAAGGAAGCACTCCATAAAAAGTCTCCTCAAGAAATTACAGCACTATTATATGAAGCGTGTATTAATAATCTTGAAGAGGGTAGAACAGCTATTCAAGAAAATAACTTTACACTAGCAAATGAAAATCTACAAAAAGCAAATGATATACTAGAGCGTTTAGGGGCAGGGATAAACTATGAAGCTGGTATTATTGCTGACCAACTAGAAGCGGTTTATAACTATATGGCAGATTGTCTGATTATGGCTAACTTAAATAAAGATGTTAATGCAATAGATGAAGTGCTCAAGCTCTTAACGGAAATTTCAACAGCATGGTCTAAAGCTTTAATTGAAAATAAAGATATTCAATCAAAATCAGTAAAGCAAAAAGCAAGCGCTTATGAGATGAGTTCAATGTATGATAATAATTAATAAAGGGAAAGGGGGTAAATAATATGAAAATTAATAATAATATTCAAGCTTTAAATGCCTATCGTAATTTAAATCAAAATCAATTTAGTACTTCTAAAAATTTAGAAAAGCTCTCATCAGGCTTAAGAATTAATCGTGCAGCAGATGATGCGGCTGGTCTTGCGATCTCTGAAAAAATGCGCTCACAAATTCGAGGTTTAAAACAAGCTGAAAGAAATGCATTAGATGGCGTTTCACTTATTCAAACGGCAGAAGGAGCTATGCAGGAAGTTCATGCAATGTTGCAAAGAATGCGTGAATTAGCAGTTCAATCAGCTAATGATACTAACACTGATGAGGATCGAGAAGAAATGCAGAAGGAAATTTATCAGCTCATTGAAGAAATTGATAGTGTTTCCGAGAAAACAGAGTTTAATACCTTAAAGCTATTAAATGGGGATGCTGATGAACTAAAGCTTCAAATTGGTCCTAACTCTGATCTAGTAGTAGATATTGAAATAGAAAAACTGAGTACTGATGAACTAGGAATTAATGATCTAGATGTTACATCTCATGGTGACGCCCAGCTTGCAATAAGTGCAATTGATGATGCTATTGCAACAGTGTCTTCAAATCGATCAGCACTAGGTGCATTACAGAACCGCTTAGAGCACACGATCAACAATCTTCAAACAACTCATGAAAACTTGACAGCTTCAGAGTCTCGTATTCGTGACGCTGACATTGCGCTCGAAATGACGGAGTTTACACGAAATAATATCCTTAATCAAGCAGGTACTGCCATGCTTGCGCAAGCAAACCAATTACCACAAGGTGTACTTCAATTATTACAATAATAAAAATGATTGAAAGGGTAAGGTCTATGACGATCTTGCCTTTTTGTTCTTGCCTAGGAAATTATAAATACAAATCATTTATCGATAACATCCTAACACGAAGGACGTCTAGCTTAAAGTAGGAAATGAATAAGCGTGTTTTTTTACAGATTAGTAGTGACGGTGGACCCTCATGGTGTTTTTTATGAAAATAAAAATGACGGTCGACTTTTCCGAACAAGCCTCTAAAGTCGGAACGAATTTACAGCGCAGTGAGGGAAATCGAGCGGAATTTTTTTAGGACAATTTTAAAAAGAAAAGTATGATATAATTTATCCATAATTAAACGTTAAAGTGGTGAAAAAGATGGACGTACAAAGAGTTGGACGAGCTAATTTAAATAAAGCTGAGGCTAAAAAAACAGGGCCACAAGCGAGCGTTTCATTTTCAGAGCTAATGCAAAAGGGTCGAGATGAACAGGCGTATGCGAAGTTAGATAAATTAATGCGAGACATTGATGATCAAGGGAAAGTACTTTCTGAATCACGGACGGTTGACGATCTCCGGAAATACAAAGCGCTTGTCAAAGAATTTATGGAAGATGCTGTTAAGTTAGGACTTAGTCTAGAAGAGCGTCGTGGTTTTAACCGCAGAGGGCGCACGAAAATTTATAAAATTGTCAAAGAAGTCGACCGGAAACTCCTTGATTTAACCGATTCTGTCTTAAAAAAAGAGAAAAAAGGTTTAGACATTCTCGACATGGTCGGCGAAATCAAAGGCCTAATCGTAAACATCTATGCTTAAGGCAAGCTAGATCGATTTTTTCCCTTCACTGTTATCATTAAAGAATTTAAGAGAATTGTTAAAGAAAATCACCGGAGTATATTAACACCTCGAAGCACTACTATCAAACAACTCAAAATTCAACACTCAAGACTATAAAAGGGATCAACCGTTTCGATGGCAAATCCCTTTTTTCTATTATCTATACATTTTAATCGTTTTCCAACGGCTCATACGGCTCATACGGCTCAATCTCTTTAAAAATATACGTCTTGGTCGCATTTATAATCGGTTCAAAGTTTTCAAAAGCTGCAATTGGATGTACTTCCGCGATATTTAATGAATAGAAGGTCGCTTTACCTACTTTTAAACTGTAAATGTATTGATCATCTAAATGGCCAGTAGCTTCATTGTGGACTTGGGTGTAGCCTGAGATGATGATCGTATCGCATGTTGGTAAAAGAGAAAAAACGTAGGAACATAAATATAACGCAGTACCTCCAACCATGGTTGCATAATGCTCACGCATTTCTCGTTGAGACTTATTTTGTACCTTTAACTTCCCAGACTTTAAAATAGAAGCTTTATTTAACGGAATTTCCTCCATTTGTGGTAAATCTACATCTAAATAAACAGTATTAGCGGATAAGACGTTAAAAGAGACATTCGTCTCAAGTGGAAAGTCTAAATCGGCTAAAAAGTCTTCTAACCAAAGCTCCATCCCGTCAATATCACCTTCAACTATCTTTTCCACTAAATTTATTCGTTGTTGCTTTTGTTGTTCGACTTCTTCTTTTTCTCGTTCGTATTCCTCAGTATCTGTTTTATATTGTTCTTTGGCTTCTTTTTGTACATTATCTAAAAAAGCTTTTCGTTCTGATGGTAAAAATAACTTCAACTTATTTAATATGCTTAGTTCTCCCATAGCCTCAGCTTTTAACCCCGAAAATATTTCTTTTTCATTCGGTAATGGAAGGTTGAAAGAAATTGACTGTGTTGCTAGTTGTTTAAGTTGCTTTGGTGTTCGCTCTTGAAATGTTTGTTTATGTAATTCAAGAAGCTTCGTCGTTTGTTCGTTAATTTCAGCTTCTTTTTGTTGATAGAGCTTTCGTATTTCATCGCGATTTTCTCGCCTAATTAGACGTTCGATGTCAGGAGGTACTTTTTGGTCGTTTTCATCGACAATGACGACAGAGTAAGACTGTTTATCAAATTTTAAGGAGACGGATAGAGGCTCGTTGGTCGTAATATTGTTAGCTTGATGATGTCCTACACTTTTAGACCGCCGATTCGCCGATTTATTTAATTTTGTACGATAAGAAACACCACTTCCAGGAATACCGACATTTCCGTATAATCCACGACGCCCTAAGGTTACTGAAGCGCCACGTCTTCCAACGGAGGTGCTAACTCCTCTTTTACTAATATTTAGACGTAATCCTGGTGCAACTCTTACCCTCTTTTGAAATCGAAAACTCATGATAAACACTCCCAGTTTTCTTATTGTTACTCTTATTGTACTAAAAGTTGCCGTATTTTATAAAAAAAGTGGATGACTTCCTTCACTTCGCTGTGAAGATACTGACCTCAATCACATCATGGCACGCTTCTTAGCAAAGGCTCCGTGCTGCTTTGCGACGAGTAACCGCAGGAGCACCTTCTAACGAATCTCAGAGGC
>SKOL01000231.1 GCA_007120055.1 Anaerobacillus sp. | reverse complement strand
ACCTATGTTTCTCCATTCTTAGGGCGTTTGGATGATATTTCTGAAGATGGAGTACAATTAGTAAGCAAGATTGCTGAATTATTCCGTGTTCAAAACTTAGAGTCACAAATTATTGCAGCTTCTGTTCGACACCCAGATCATGTAACCCGTGTAGCTATGGCAGGTGCTCATATTTCGACGGTTCCTTATAGTGTTATTGAGCAACTTTCTAAGCATCCACTAACGGATCAAGGGCTAGAGAAATTTGCTGCTGATTGGGAAAAAGCGAATAATAAATAGAAAGTATCAATTGATTTGTCCTATAAATTGGGAATATAAAAGGTGTATATATAAGTCAACAGCCTAAGGTTTTATTAATAGACAGTAGGCTGTTGGCATTTTGATATATCCAACTGGCCTAGAGATTATGAGATAAGAAGGTGTAAAAATGTCCTATCAAACAATTATATTAGACATGGATGGTACTTTACTTAATGAATTTAATATTGTAAGTGATAGATTAAAAAAATACTTAATAGAACTTAGAAAAAGTGGCAAATTAATTTTTATTGCAACGGGAAGAACTTTAAAAGAAGTAAGGGATGTCATACCCCATGATTTAGAAGTAGATGGGTTGGTTACTGCCAATGGGATGTCAGTTTTCATGGGTCAAAAGCAGCTGGTAGAACATGCGCTGCCTCCTGTACTTGTTAAGGCACTAGTGGAAAAAGCAAGAAATAGGAAAATCTATTATGAAATCCATCCAAATGAAGGAACGAGTTTTACTTTAAAGCAAGATAAAGCTTATATGTGTCAGCATACTATGGATCCTAAACCCGATACAGTTGAAGCGAATGAATGGTTTTCAAGGAAAGTTGCTGTAAAAGAGCAGATAGTTTGGCAAGATCAATTAAATGTACAAAATATTTCGAAAGTTTATTTTTTTAGTAAGGAAATGAAACTTATTGAAGAATGGAAAATTAAACTAGATAATTTAAAGAAAGAAGTTGAGTTTACTAGTATTTCTTCCACTGATCATAACGTAGAAGTAATGGTTGCTAATGTTTCAAAGGCAACTGGCATACAATATTTACTCGATAAATTTGCATTGTGTAGAGACCACATCATTGCAGTTGGGGATGGTGAAAATGATCTTCCTATGTTTAAGTTGGCCTCCTATTCTGTTGCCATGAAAAATGCTTCTGACTTTGTTAAAAAACAGGCGGATGACGTAACTGATTATTCATACAAAGAAGACGGATTGTATCACTTTTTGAAGAAAACTTTTAAACAGACTGAAATTGAAGAATAAATTCAATGTCAGATATTAGTTTAGATCATTTAATAGAGTGAATTTCATAATATTAATAAACTAGCTACATCAATTTACATCTAGTTGAGAATGATTTAACTCAACTAGATGTAGCATCCTAGTGGCGCTAAATAAGAATTATGAAATTCATTAAATAGAAAAAATTAATGAAATTATAAGTAGGTTAATAGCCTAGCAGATGAGAATTAATGGAGGAAGATTCATATGGAGACAAAGACATTAAAAGTAATTGATAAAACAGGAATTCACGCTAGACCGGCAACGAATATTGTGAATATTGCACAAAAATTTAATGCGGATCTGAATTTAGAATATCAAGGGAAATCAGTCAATATGAAATCTATTATGGGAGTTATGGCGTTAGGTATCCCTTGTAATTCGGTGATTACAATAACTGCGGAAGGTTCTGATGAGCTAGAAGCGATCGTCGAGATTGAATCTTCTATGAAGAAAGTAGGTCTCGTCGAATAATGGCAAAGCAAATTACTGGTATTGGAGCCTCAAGTGGAATTGCAATTGCTAAGGCATTTCGCTTAGAGGCTCCCAAATTGATAGTAGAGAAAAGAACAATAGACGATGTAAGTAGTGAATTAGAAAAGCTAGATAGAGCTCTTGAAACATCAATAAACGAATTAGAAAAGATCAAAGATGATGCCGCAATAAAATTAGGTGAGGATAAAGCCGATATTTTTGCAGCTCATTTACTAGTTTTACGTGACCCTGAGCTTATAACTTCAATTAAAAATAAAATTAATGATAGTCAAGTGAATGCAGAGTTTGCTTTAGATGACGTAGCTAAAATGTTTATTGATATGTTTGAAAATATGGACAATGAGTATATGAAAGAGCGAGCGGCAGATATCCGTGATGTTACGCAACGTGTTCTAGCCAACCTTTTAGGAGTGACAGTATCAAATCCAAGTGAGATTTCTGAAGAAGTGATTTTGATTGCAGACGATTTAACTCCTTCTGATACGGCACAATTAAATCGTAAGTTTGTTAAAGGATTTATTACAGATATTGGGGGGCGAACATCGCATTCAGCGATTATGGCTCGTTCTATGGAGATACCGGCGATTGTAGGAACCAAAATGGCAACCACTGAGGTAAATCAAGACGACTTAATTATTGTCGATGGCCTTAATGGTAAGGTATTTGTAAATCCTACTGAAGAAGTGGTGAAACTTTATGTGGATAAAAAACAAGCTTATGAACAACAAAAAAGTGAATGGGCGAAGCTAAAAGAAAAGGATACCGTTACTTCTGATGGCCACCATGTTGAACTAGCAGCAAATATCGGTACACCTGAAGATGT
>SKOL01000421.1 GCA_007120055.1 Anaerobacillus sp. | reverse complement strand
TGGTGTTGCAATTTTTAGTAGTAAGATAACCCTTTTACAAATGTGATTCTTTACATCCCATAAAACACCAGTAAAGAAATACCCTCTAACATGTTATAAATATAGTATTATATTTTTTTATTAAACTTAAAAAGGGCTAGTTTCAAAGTAATTCAATCATAAACCTCAACATAGTTCCGAGAAAATAGGAATAAGTATGATGTGGAAATTGAAGCAGTATTAACGCTTTGAGGCACTAGCACTTTTAAACAAGGAAAAGGGAGGGGGCATAAGGTGATTAAAGTGAGTATTGATGAAACTGCAATTGAAGAAGCGCAACTTGGAAACGAACTTGTTCGTGAAAAACTAATACGTCACTACAAACCTTATGTCATCAACACGGTTGGTCATATTTGTAAAAGATTTATCACTTGGAGTGACGAAGAATCAAGTATTGGCTTACTTGCGCTTAATAAAGCTATAGAAACGTATCACCCTGAAAAAGGACGGACGTTTTTGAACTATGTCTATTTATTAATAAAAAGAGATTTAATTGATTATTTCCGAAAAGAACAGCGAGACAAATTCGTATCACTAAGTGACGAGGAAGATCAAAATCATTATGAAGTGGCCCATTCGATTGATGAATTTCAAAGGTCAGAGCAAGCGAATGATTTAGTCGAAGAAATTTTAGAGCTGAGTGAAGCCTTAAGTCATTATAAAATTTCGTTTGAAGAGTTGGAAAAATTTTCACCGAAGCATAAAGATACGCGCCAATCGTTATTTGAAATGACGGACGCCTTTTGTGAAGAAGAAGAGTTTGTTCATATTTTTTTAACGAAAAAGCAACTCCCAGTCACCATGTTTTCAAAAAAAACAGGCTATAAAGTGAAAACGATCGAGCGCCATCGTAAATATATCGTTACGTTAATTTTATTAAAATTAAACCCGCAATGGGTACAATTACGTCAATTCATTCAAAAAGGAGGCGAGTCGTGATGAGTAAAAAGAGCGTTGAAGGAATTGTTGTCAAAGTAACAAATGAACAGGTCGTTTTACTATGTCAAGACGGAACGTTTCAAAATGTACCTAGAAATACTGAGGCTAGTCCGCCACTTATCGGCGAACGCTACACGCATATTGAAAAGAAAATATCTTGGCTGAAATACACATCAATTGCTTCTGTATTTTTATTAGCGTTTATTACTTATTTGCTCATTCCTTTTGGAGATGCTAGTTCGACGTATGTCGTAGCGATTGATATTAATCCAAGTATTGAGTTGACAGTTAATGATGTAATGACTGTTACTGAAACGAGCGCGAATAATGCCGAAGGGGAAGCTTTACTTCGGGAGATTGATATGAAAGAACAACCGTTAGCGTTTGCGATCGAAAGCATTATTACGTATTCTGAAGATGCCGGCTATTTAATAGATGAAAAGTTTATTACTACTTCCATCATTCCGTTTAACGGTAAAAAGAATAGTTTAATCGATGAAATTGAGCAGTTAATTGAGGCATCAGTTAATAAACCTGACATTGATCTCATTGTGCAACGTACTGATAAGCAATTATATGAGGAAGCAAAACAAAGTAACTTATCAGTGAATCATTATTCAGCAATGAAACAACTTGAGACAGAAGGCGTCGTTAAAAACGTTGAAGAAGCCAAAGGGAAGTCGATGGCGGAGTTACGCAAAATGCAGCGAGAAGATATTCAACAGAACAATCATAACGACAACAACGGAAAAGGTGTAGAGCAACGAGATGCGAATCGCCCTGCTGGTGTTGGTCGACCGAATGATGGGGAAAAGGGCACGCCACCTGATCATGCTGAAGGAAAAGGAAGAGATAAAGACTTACCACCTCAAGCCGAGAGAAAAGGCCCAAATAGAGATTTACCTCCTCAAGCAGAGGGACGCGGGTCAAATAAAGACTTACCATCCCAAGCTGAAGGAAGAGGCAACGACCGCGGAGTACCTTCTCATGTAGATGGTGAAAAAAGAGGGAACAGTACTCCTGGAACGCCACCTGCTCATTCCCAAGGCCAACAAAATAAAGAGCGAGCGAATGAAAATCGAGGGAACGCTCAAGAACGTGCGCCACAAAGCCAAGGCAATCGCCCGTAACTAGTAGTGGCTCTTAAAGGCAGCTCCCTTGCAAACATCACCCTCATACTGTGGCTATATTAAAATTAAATAATTATAAAGTATTGTTTAATTAAAAGTGGTGTTAGTTTAGGGAGTGTTTTGATATAAAAAGGCTTAGAGAAAAATCATTCTCTAAGCCTTTTTAGTGTGTATTTACTGTGAAATCCATTATTACGATTAAATATTCTGAACTTCTCAAGTGAAGCGTACAACTTTAATTCTTACTTATTTAAAAGCGAGCCCCAGATCTCTGCCCGAAACGGGAACCTGGTTGAACGTTAGCGTCTTCATTGAACGTTGGATCATAGCGAGGACCTGGGCGGAAGTCAGCGTCTTCATTAAATCTAGGGCAATCTTCTGAGCCAAAAGCTCCTCTCATCATACCACGTCCTCTACCTCTAAAACCGTCTTCAGAATGGCGAGAATTAAACCACTCTTCTAGCTCTTCCTCTGTGAAATCAGGAAACATTTCTTTCATAAACGGTGCCACTTCAGAAAACTCAGGAG
>SKOL01000260.1 GCA_007120055.1 Anaerobacillus sp. | reverse complement strand
AGTGCTTAGTTGATATTAATGTTAAATTTATAATATAGAAATGCAGATATTGTGAAAACATTCACTTAAAGTAATGAACAGAATACTTGAATAAAAATATTGTAAAAATTTTATTATTTAAAATAATTGTTATTGAACACTAATAAAGCATAAACAATTTTTAAATAAATTAGCAAAGAGCAGGTAAAAATAATCACAAAATAACTATTGCCATATAAGGAGGTATCAAAGTTGTCATTAAAAAATCAATGGTTACTTAATATAGTAATGGTTTTTTTATCATTGATATCTTTACCTTTTTTAGGGTCACGTAACATAAAACGATTTATTTCTGCATCAATTCTTATTGTAATTATAGAAATTATTAATGTGCGAGTCGGTAAGAAGAAAAAATGGTGGTTCTTTTATAATAAACCAAACTCAATGATCACCGGAGAATTACCATTTAACATAGGACCTTTTTGGGTAGGTTCAATGTGGATTTTAAAGTGGACATACGGAAATTTTAAGAGGTTTATATTACTGAATGCAATTGTAGATAGCGCCTTTGTAATAACTTTGTCGGTCTTTTTTAAGAAGCTTAAAATATTCACATTGGTTCGAATGAACAAATTTCAATTTTTTCTTTATTTTTTCCTTAAAGCCTTTTTACTCTATGGGTTTCAATTCCTCTTTGAAAATAAGAAAGAAATAATATCATCGATAAAAAGATAATTTATTATATGAATTTTGATTTAATTGGAGAAAATTAAGTTTAAATTACCTAGTTAAAGGTGGAGAATTTGAGGAAAATTATTTCTGTAAAAGAAAAAGCATTTCGTGCTAGTTTATTTTTTGGTCTAATGATGTAGACAATATCAGCAAATATTAATATCAAACGATTAGTGTAAGCAAAAGCCTATAACACTTATTCAAGAACGTGTGCTTATATACAGTATCCGTTCCAAAACATTGAAATGGTGCACACTTTATCATTGTTTACATGTACTTATTTTAGATGGATTTTTTATTTTTTTATTGGCGGTCAGGAGGTTTTTTTAAAAGATTACTAGAGTATTTGCAATTTGAAGAAAAGGATAAACTTATAGAAGTCGCGGAATCTTTTCGTTATTAAAAATGGTAGTGTTGATGGAGCATTAGATTTATAATTTAATTGATTGTTACAAATGTTTATTTGAGAAAGAAGGATTAATTTTTATGCCATATGAATTGTTGTTAATTGTGATCATTATTTTGATCGGTAGTTTTATTCAAGGGGTTAGTGGCTTTGGCTTTGGACTTTTTGCGATGGGGTTTTTGCCGCTTTTTTTTACAGTAAAGGAAAGTGCTTTATTTGTGATGTCGTTGGCAGTTGTCGTCTCGGCTTGCATTATTGCAAGAAACTATAAACATATCGTGTTGAAGGCGGTACTTATACTTTTAGGCGCATCACTTGCCGGAAGAATTATTTCGTTTTTTATTTTAAATGCCTTTGGTGAGATGGATGTTATGAAAAAGGTATTAGGTTTGTTTTTAATTGCGATGGTGATTTATCTTTTCTTTAATAAAAAGGAGCCATCAGAAGCGATGATGAAAAGGTCGATCATACCACTTATTTTCGGGTTTTTCGGCGGTTTTATCGGTGGGATTTTTGCGGTAGGTGGACCGTTTTTCGTTTTTTATTTTTTATTAGTTTTTAAAGATAAATATCAATATAGTGCCAATTTACAAGCCGTATTTTTAGTGAATAATGCATTTTCATTAATGTTGCATGGCGTTAATGGTGACTTTAACTCTGAGTTTCTTCTTTACTTCTTAGTCGGAGTTGTGACCGTCGTTGTTGGATCAAGTATTGGAATGAAAATGTTTGATAAGCTACCTCGCGAGACGATTAAAAAGTTTGCGATGTGTGTTGTATTAGTTGCGGGGTTAAATTTAATTATTTTCTCGTAAGTGGCTGCTGGCAAATGTTTTTTCATCAAGGGACAATCACTCCCTTGAAATTTTAAGCTTACACGGAGGGGGAAATAGTGTGAGGAAGTTACTTTTTTTATGTTTGATTCAGACATGAGTGGAGAGACGACAATCTCCTTTGTAACTTCAAAAGTAAGTTTTGAAGAAATAAAAGAAGTTATAGTCAATTTAGGCTATGAAGTGATTGATTAACATTTAGTAAGTGAAAAATAGGGAGTGAAAAAAATGGCGGATTGTTGCGGTAATGAAAAAGTGCTAACGATGGAAAAAGACCAAGAGTGTCCATCCTGTAAAGTGAAAGGTAAAACTGTAAAGTTAATAACTTTAAAATCAATGCTTAGACCAAACAAATTGGAAACGCTTAATGCGGATGCAACTCATTATTTTTGTTCTAACGAAAAATGTGATGTAGTTTATTTTGATACTAATAACAGAGAATACGTGAAATTTGATATCAAAGTTCCTGTATTTCAAAAAGAAACTTTGAACACAGTTCCAGTTTGTTATTGTTTCGACTGGACAAAAGAAAAGATTAAAAAATATAAGGAACAAGGAGAAGCAACAACACCTGTTGAACATATTAAGCAAAATATTAAAGAAAAACGTTGTGGTTGTGAGGTGAACAATCCTCAAGGTAGTTGTTGCTTAGGGAATGTAACACAATATATAAAAAGTCTTTCTAAATAATGTTATT
>SKOL01000187.1 GCA_007120055.1 Anaerobacillus sp. | reverse complement strand
GAAACTTTTACTTTCGCATCTAAATTCGGACCTTCTAATGCATCAATTAAGGGTAAAAACTCTTTTGGTACGTTCACTTGGAAAGATTCCATTGCCATAGTGTTCACTCTCCTTTACTAATCATAGGTAATCAACCATTCAGTTTGCTTCTTATTTTCCCATACATTCTTTTTATTTTACCACATATTTACAATGCACAAACTAAAAGTACCATCATTATCCGCTCCTCCCTTCCACTTTATGTAGTCGCTCCTCTAATTATAGCGAACGCATATTCCTTTGTATGTAATTATTCAATGATCATATCCGTGAAACCTCTCTGTGAAACAAGATTTTTTGGGTGAGTGATAGCGTACCTCCAACTACGGAAACTCAGTCGTAAGAACTATGTCAATGATGGTACATTTAAGTGGCTGTAATCAACCTGTGAAACATTAGCGTGAAACAAGATCTTTCGGGGAGTGACAGGCACCGCCATAAGATTTCATCCTTCTTTATTAAAAGGGGCTATTTTTTTAACGGGTTCGGAGTGAAAAAAGATACGTAGTAAGAATCTAAAAATTAGTTTATAATTAAAAACAAGGAAGGTGAACGGATAATGGAAGAAAAGATCTATGAAATGTTAGTTAAAATGCAATCAAACATGGAAGAAATGAATGAACGGTTAAAAAGAGTAGAAGGTACCGTAAATAGAATTGAAGCTTCGCAAACAGAGGATGTAGTTGGAATGTTAAAAGTGACAAAAAGGAAAACAGATTTTGAAGTTGATTATCTCAACAATAAATTAACAGAAATGGACAAGCGATTATTCAGCCTTGAAAAGAGAGTTGAAAATTAATTCGTTGCACATATTCAGTAATATTTTATAAGCAGAGGATTTAATACAAAATCCCCTGCTTTTTCTAATGCTATTACTGTTAGTGGAACTATAATTTCTTATGCGATTTCGGTGGTGGCTAATTCAAAATCGAAATCGTTAATTTTTTATTTGAATTGAAATTTCTTAACCGCCCTTAACTGAGTGAAATTCATTAAACCGTTCAATAATGGTCACAGACTAATGGATAAAGGAGATGAAGCTGCAGGCCCCGTACAAACCAAGTGCACCAGATGTAAACGGGTTTGGGAAGTTGAACTTGCAACAGATGAATTTAAACAGATAGGTGGAAAACCTAAAACGAGACGAAAAGGAGATAGCGATTCACCATGAGTTGCACATTAAATCTACCTTAAGGTCCGGGAATCAGTATAACTGATATACCTGGGCCTTTTTAATTATCACCAAAAGTTCATACCACGATAATACCGAGCGAGGAATCGATTGCATTACCCATGCCGGATGATCTTGATCTTGATGTTTTGAGAAGAAATGATCATCTAGTAAGTGAATGTACATTGAATCAAAAATAATCGGTACCGAGTAATGGAGTCGTGGTGTGAACTACCTTAGACCGGGCACAACCACACACAGGACATTCCACTCTTGTTAAATTTGCTTCTTTTATCATTCGTTTTCCTCCCAACTATGCTGAAGCTTTTCTATATTCATTGATACTTCAATACTAATATTTTATATAAGAACGCATGTTCTGTATAGAACCAAAAAAAATAAACCCACCAAGCAATTCTGCTCAGTGGGTGTGATACCAGTATTATCTGTATTCGAAATTATTATTAAAATGCTGTTTTAAAGCCTCAAAAATCATGTTCATGTAAATAACCTAACTTCTTGGTCATTTTAATTTTCCTAGGATATTTTTTAAGCCGCCCAGGTTCAACTGCCAAAAATATAACAAAAAAGAGCGCCCACCATTCCATTATTAAGAATGATCGGCGCTCTTTTTTAATAAGTTAATAAGATAAGTTCATAAGTTAAGTGCACTGGCATCAATTGCTACCAATAACTATGCCAACACAGTCGCACCTATCTCCTCTTCAACCACATTAACAATCTCCTGGACATAAGCTTCAGCAAATTCTTCCGTAGAAGCCTCCACCATAACACGTACAAGTGGTTCCGTACCTGAAGGGCGAACTAAGACTCGGCCATTTCCTGCCATCTGTTTCTCTACTTCTGTGATCGAATCTAAAATACGTTGATTCGTCCCCATTAGTGACTTATCAGTTACGCGGACATTCTTTAATACTTGCGGGAACGTTGGCATTTCATCGGCAAGCTCTGCTAATGACTTTCCTGTTTCTCTTAACACGTTGACAAGCTGTAACCCAGCTAACATACCATCACCAGTCGTGATATGATCAAGGAAGATAATATGCCCCGACTGCTCGCCACCAAGGTTGAACCCTGACTTCCGCATTTCTTCCATTACATAACGGTCACCAACCGCCGTTTTCACACTTTGCATTCCTTGTGCCTCAACCGCTTTATAAAAGCCTAAATTACTCATCACTGTCGATACGACTGTGTCATGCTTTAAAGTCCCTTTTTCCTTCATGAACTTCGCACAGATGTACATGATCTTATCTCCATCAACAATGGTTCCCTCTTCATCAACCGCAATTAGTCGGTCACCGTCTCCATCAAAAGAGAGACCAATATCACAGCCTTTTTCTACTACAAAAGAAGCGAGAGCTTCAGGGTGCGTTGAACCCACTCCTGCATTAATATTACACCCATCTGGTGAATT
>SKOL01000423.1 GCA_007120055.1 Anaerobacillus sp. | reverse complement strand
CCAGATAAAGAAATTTTATCTGAAAGAATAGCTACAATGAAAGAAGTTTTAGTTAAGGTGGCACTTGAGGAAAGATTAGATAGTCAAATTAAAGAATTATCACATATGAACCCAGTACAATTTTCCGAGTCATTAGTATCAAAACTAGTAAAGATTTGTGAAAATGAGAAGCTCCAAATGAAGACGATGTATAGTGGCGCAGGGCATGACGCAATGTATATCAATCGCTTAGGAGAGACAGTGATGATTTTTGTTCCTAGTTTAAATGGAAAAAGTCATTGTGAAGAAGAAATATCAAGTTGGGAAGACATTATCTCTTGTTCAAACGTAATGTTTAAATTAGTAAAAGAAATTTGTAAATCATCCTATCATTCGCTAGAGGCATTATAGGAATAAATTAAGGATAAGGTCGCTAACACATAGTAAAAACTTAGAAACTTCGAGAATTTGAAAGGAGGGTGGAAAAATGATCAAGGAGCTGAAAACAGAAGAAGAATTACTAGATGCTTTCAACGTAGTCAAAGAATTAAGAACACATTTAAACAAAGAAAGTTATTTACATTCTTTACATGTGATGAAAAATGAAGGCTATCGAATGTTTGCTTTATACGTTAATGAAAAAATAGTAGCGATTACAGGAATTGTTATACGAACAAATTTTTATTATGGGAAGCACCTATTTGTTTATGATTTAGTTACAATATCAAGTGAACGTTCTAAAGGGTATGGTGGAAAACTATTAGATTATATTCATCAACTTGGTAAAGACAATAATTGTGAAAATGTAGCTTTAGAATCAGGATTATTTCGCAAGGAAGCTCATAAGTTTTACGAAAAAAATATGGGATATGAGAAATATTGCTATTCTTTTAAAAAGGTTCTATAAAAAGAAAGTTAGGACTGGCGTAATGGTGTTCAAAAAAACACGAACGTACAGTCCTATATTCTAGTGCAGACATTTACTACTCTTGTAAGCTCATTTTAAATGGTACACATATTGGGTATGTACCTAGTTTTTATTCTAAAGCTGTATCATGTTTGACCTATTGTATGTCAAGGAGTATGAATTCATTTAAGTCCTGGAATATTAGGAACAGACCCATCGGAAGTGATATAAGATTGATTAAAATAAACTGGGATAAAAAGTTGTTTATCCCAGTTCTATCACCTTCCTCCGCACACTTCCATCCTTTTGCGATTTCCTAGTGGTTTTCGGGAACATACTTTTTATAAACAATCATTCAAAGGTTTATGCTCATTTATACGACTTCCTCAAGGATTACCCTAAAAATAAAGTAACATTATCATTTCAAGAAATAGAAGAAATTATCGGTACACAATTACCTAAGTCGGCCACTGGCATGCGATCTAGACCATGGTGGGCAAATTCTATTAGCCGTTCCTATGCTCGATGCTGGATGAATGCGGGATGGAATGTGGACACGGTGAAAGAATATTCCGGCAAGGTTGTTTTCTGGAGAAAAAAAACGACCTTTTGGCTATTGATGATAAACATTTAAGGTGGAATGAAAATGGGTAAATATGGACAAGCTGCTTTGAAAGCAATACGGTTGATTGAAAAAAAAGAAGTGACAACCCCAACTGAAGCGTGGGAATTTGCAACGACAGAATTATTTGGACGAGGTACAGCTAGTCAAAAGAAAGGATGCCCTAGATGTACATTTTTAGGATTATGTGAAGAAGGCCTTGTTCGAGGGATAGAGCAAAAACATGATTCTAATAAACATGAATCCAAAAATAAAGATTATGGCATTAAAGCTGTCCAGTTACTAAAACACAATAGTGATTTGGCAAGCAATAAAAACGAATTATGGAAGCGCGTTTTAGAAGGAGAGGAAAAATCTCACAATGCCCAAATGGATGTCGTACTTTCATTATGGAACAATCATTTAATAAAGCCTAAGGATTAAAAGCATTTAGATTTGTTCCTTTCGCGAAACGTCGCTGTTAAACAAGATTTTTCGGGAGTGATACGATGTACTAAACGCATTATTATTACTGATCATGTTATTGTCGATTGCCGAACAAATGGTATATATAAAATAAAGGTTTTGCTTTGAAAAAGATAAAGATCTTCAAAGAATTAAAATAAAAGAGTTTTTAGGGGTAGTTTCTCTAGGTTTTTGTCTAGTACATGTTAAAAGTTAAGTGCTGAGCACTTAACTTTTTGGGTGATTACTTATTTTCCAATATTATTTTCTTAACCTCTTTTTCTGATAATTGGGTTACTGTAGTAATTGTTTTCATGTCGCAACCTTGATCAAGCAAACGGAATATCATATCTTTTCTTTCTCAATCCCTTTTTCAATCCCTTTTTCAATCCCTTCTTCAAACCCTTTACGCTGCCATGAGTTCATAAGTTCCATTACTTCCACCCTTTCTTCTTCTTCTAAAAGCTGAACATCCTCTTTTAAATTTATAGGTAGATAGCACTCGAAGAAACCAGAAATTAAGGCCATTCGCGCTCTATCGTATCTTGTTCTAAGTTTAATTAGCATCCGAAAGAATTCTCGCTTTAACTCACTCTGCTCTGTTTTTGTGTAGTTCATCTTACTTAATAATGCTGCAGTTACTGGGTTTTCATCTTTTATATATTCTCTCCAGTTCTTTTTGTTTAGTTCTAGCGT
>SKOL01000253.1 GCA_007120055.1 Anaerobacillus sp. | reverse complement strand
GTGGTTTCTTCTGTCATAAAAGCCATCAATTCGCTGATTATTTAGTAGCTGATGGTTACACAAATGTTAAGGTATTAGCAGGTGGAATGCCTTCTTGGAAGCAAGCAGGACTACCGACGATAGGTATGGAAGCAGCAGGTGGTGGATTTGACGTTTCAGCCGGAAAAGTAAATCGGGCAATTACACCAGAAAGATTTACAGAGCTTGAAGGTGGGTCAAATGTTCAAGTCATTGATGTTCGAGGCGACGGTGAAATTGCTTCGAGTGGATTAATTACTGGAGCCCTTCATATTCCTGATAACGTCATTAATGCTGATCCAGAAGCCATTGCCGATCAATTGCCATCAGACAAGAATACTACTATTTTAGTCCATTGCGCAGCTGGTGCTCGATCTGCAGGTGCGGCAGATAAAATTGCAGAACTTGGTTATGAAAATACGTATTACTTAAATTCAACAATAACAGTCAATGCAGACGGTTCCTATGGGTTCTAATTAAAATCTATAAAAAGAAGATACTTGACACTATCATCTAGAAGGTAAAAGCCGGCCAAATTTTTGGCCGGCTAATGCTTTTTTATACAAAATCTCCATGACGATGTATCGTCACTAACTAACATGTAAAAGTCAGGATGGAACGGCCTAACCAACAAACCAACAAAAAAAGAAACAAACTCTATTTTGAGTCTGTTCCTTTTAAAACATAATGTTACTAGTTTATAGCATATGAAATTTCTAACTAAATTCTGTGGTGTAGTGCTTCTGAAACAGGTACGTAATCGTATCCTAAGTCTTTTGCAACTACTTCATAAGTAATTGAGCCGTTTGCAACATTGACACCAAGCTCTAATGATTTATTTTCTATAACAGCGTTATATACGCCTTTATTTGCAATTTGTAGTGCGTAAGGAATTGTTACATTTGTTAAACCAATTGTTGATGTACGTGGAACAGCACCAGGCATATTGGCAACAGCGTAGTGAACTACACCGTGTTTATCATATGTTGGATCACTATGTGTTGTAATACGATCAACAGTTTCGAAAATTCCACCTTGGTCAATGGCAACGTCAACTACTACTGAACCAGGAGACATCGTCTTAATCATTTCTTCCGTAACCAGTTTAGGAGCTTTTGCACCAGGGATTAATACAGCGCCGATGACTAAGTCTGATTCTGCTACAGCTTCAGCGATATTTAATGGGTTAGACATTAATGTTTGTATCTCATTTCCAAAAATATCGTCTAGTTGACGTAAACGTTCTGGGCTTAAGTCAATAATTGTTACGTTAGCGCCGAGTCCCATCGCAATCTTAGCAGCATTCGTTCCTACAACACCGCCACCAATAACCGTTACTTTACCGCGTTTTACGCCAGGAATACCACCTAATAAAATTCCTTTTCCGCCGTTGTTTTTTTGTAAGAACTGGGCACCGATTTGAGAAGCCATACGACCAGCTACTTCACTCATTGGAGTAAGTAACGGAAGTGTGCGATTAACTTCTACTGTTTCATAAGCAATCGCAATAACACCTTTGCTTGTTAATGCTTTTGCAAGCTCAGGCTCAGCCGCTAGATGTAAATATGTAAATAAAATTAATCCTTCTTTAAAATATTCGTACTCAGATGGTAGAGGTTCTTTTACTTTCATGACCATGTCCGCTTTTTCCCAAACTTCGGCTGCGCCATCTAAAATTTTTGCACCAGCTTCTACGAACGCTTCATCAGTGAAACCGCTTCCAACACCGGCGTTTGTCTCAATAAAAACTTCATGACCTGACTTAATAAATGACATAACTCCAGCAGGTGTAATAGCAACGCGATTTTCATTGTTTTTTATCTCTTTAGGTACACCAATAATCATTATAAATCCCTCTTTTTCTTTTGAAATTTTTCTCTCCTCACTTAGTATAAATCGTTTTCTATACAGTAATCAATCAATTTTCACTGTTATTCAAAAAAATTTACAAACCAACAAAAAGGTATTTTATTCGTCTGTTGTATTACGAATAAAATACCTTTTCGTGATTAATCTCAAGCAAATCAGTGAAGTTTACGTTTATCATATTTAATCGTCAGTCGATCTTTTACGTATTTACTATGGTCATCGGCGGAAAGAAAACCGACGTAATCAACCGGCATTACATCATAATAAACGTAATAGTCACCGTTAGTAAAACGAACATATAATTGATGAGTAATGTCATCATAGGTTGCCGATTGAATATCACGGGAATTAAAATTTGTCGTTTCCATAAGAATACCTCCTCTTTTTAAGGCTTTTTCGATTAATTTTCTTAATTAGCATTTCTGGAAGTAGAAAAAGCATCTTGGAAGTTCTATATGTATCATTCCCATTTATTATAATGAAAAACATAATTTATCCTTAAAATTTCTTAGAGGTTGTCACATTTGTGCCTACTCATCGGAGCTAAATATAGACTTAACTTATTATAATCATCTGGATGTAATTTCAGGGTGATACTTTGTTTTTCGACAACATCTAAAATATAGTCCTAAATTTACTTTACGCAAATCGATTTTAACTAATTTAATGTATGAGCCGAGAAATTTCATCAGTTGATAACAGCCTTCCACTTGAAACGACTTTTTCGTTTATAACAAGTGCGGGTGTATAAAAAACACCATACTTTAACACATCAGGTCTATAGTCGATACGTTCAATATCAGCATAGACACCTTTAGCTTTAATAACTTCAATTACACGTTTTTCGAATAATTTACAATTGATTCCAGTTGCTAGTAATAGTTTTATTTGCATTTGAAATACACCCTCCCGTCTGTGTGGTTTGTCTATCTTTAGTTTAAAGCAATTTTATAGTGAAATAAGAATTGATATCTGACAAAGATGTGAAAGAAATATTACAATTTCTAGAACTAATCATACTAACAATTAATGAAAACCATGTGAAAAATTTATGATAAAATAGAGAACTATTTTAATTATTATAGGAAGTAAGCCTTATATGACTTGAAAGATTTGTTTAGAAAGATAAAATGAAAGTAAGTGGGGAATAAAGCAAACTAAATTTTAATTTGTTCAAGGGGAGGAACGTCATTGTTTTTTACAAAACAAATTGAGGTTGATAAGAAAATCTCTTCAATCGAAACAACGGATATTAAGTCAACGGAACGGATGGAAAATAAGCTAACTTATTTACAACTGACAAGCAGCGATCTTGACAATGTAAAAAAAATAGAGGGTATCATCGATAAATATTGTCACGATATTACGAAAAGGCATTACGAAATGATTGGAACGTATGCAAATTTACAACATATTATTGATCAGCATAGTACGAAAGAAAGGTTATCAAAAACTTTTGTTGAGTACTTAAAATCAATCCCTAAAGCTAAAATGGATGAAAGCTACATAGCTAGTCGGGTTAAAATTGGTGATATTCATAGTAAAATTCGTTTAACACCGGAATATTATACGGGTTCTTACATTCGTGTTTATGAATATTTAGTTCCAAGTATCGTTAAAGAATTCGGTAGTCAGCCCGATAAGTTAGCTGATATTTTGTTAAGTTTATTGAAGTTTATTACGTTAGATTCCCAAATTGTACTTGAGTCTTATCAAGAGGGAAATGATTTTAAAGTTGTATCAAATATAAGCGCTGTTGTAGAGCTTATTACGAAAATTAATAAGATGAAGGATTTACTAGCTGTCGTTGATCAAACTGTTAATGAAGCAGAAGCTGTAGCCGCTGCCGCCCAGGAGCTTTCTACTTCAGTAGAAGAAGTGGCATCAAATGCGATTAATGTATCAGAAAATGCTGAAGAAACAATACGTCAAGCTAATAATGGCCAAAAAGTAATCGAAGAATCTTTAAATGGATTTCTTTCTATGACCGAAGATTTTTCAGAAACAAAAGGTAAAATCAACAGTCTTCTAAAAGAAATTCAAAACGTGACAACGGTTGTTTCGTTTATTCGCGACGTATCTGAACAAACGAACTTATTAGCACTAAATGCTTCGATTGAAGCAGCACGAGCAGGAGAACATGGCAAAGGATTTGCTGTTGTAGCAAATGAAGTTCGGAAATTATCCGAACAAACGAATACATCTGTACAAAAGATTACTTCAACGATTGAAAAGATTCAGGATGAGGCCAAAGATGTTGATAACAATTCAGATCGTATGTCTAGACAGCTTTCAGAAAGAGTTGATAAAACTAGAGATGCTATCGATGTTCTTGATCAAATAATTACAAGAATTGAAGACGTCGGTGGAGCAACCTCTAATATTGCTGCGATTGCCGAAGAGCAAAGTGCTGCAACCCAAGACATTACGTCAAGAATCAACGAAGTATTAAACCATGTCGATCAAATAAAAAAAGTAACTGTGGAAACGGGAAGTAACATCTATGATGCGAGTTATAATGTAAATGAATTAAGAAAAGAAGTTTTAAAATCGGTTCCACGTCTTAATGGAGAAAATTTAGTTAGAGTAATGAAAACCGAATACGAGACATGGAAATGGTGGATTTACAATACGATGATAGAATTTCATGATTTAAGCTCCGGTGATGTTGCTCGTCACGAGGAGAGTCGTTTAGTTACGTGGTTTAATATGATGAAAAAGGACCCACTTATTCACTCACAACCCATTTTTTCAACAGCGGAAAATTTGCATAATGATATCGTAATGTTATCACAAAACGCGATTGAATTAATGCAACAAGGACGTCTAGCTGACATTAATTCTATATTAGAGGATTTAGAAACGAAGACGGCTGCGATTCAAGACTGTCTTGATGAATTAAGTGTAGGAATTACAGAAAAGAAAACAGGTCGAAGGTACAAAAGTTAATAACACAAAAGTAGATTAATGAATTTCATAATTAATATTATCGACATTAAGTATCTATATGTAGTTGCTTAAGACTCTCTCAACTACATATAGTTTTCATATAGTTTGATATGACTTGGTTTAGGGAATTATGAAAATCACTCAGATGAGTTTATGGAAGCATAATTTGTTTCTATAAGCTCATTTTTATATGAAAAAATACGGATGATTTCGTGAACGAGCGTCTGATATTCGAAAGAAGGTCACGGCGAAGTGAAGGAAATCATCCGTATTTTCCATATTAGGTTGTGACGGTAAATCGTCATGTAGGTTTTGTATTGAAGCTCCTTGGAAAGTATGAAAACGAGGAATGATTACTCTACAAAGCATTGGAATTATTTTTCAATAATGCTAAAAAATTTTGTCGAAATTTTTGACAATAGTTAGTCATTTCAACAAATTTTCCCCCAACGATAAGTTTTTTATTTATAATTGAAATAGGATCAGGGGTATATAGGTTGTTGAGGAGGTTTTTTTAAATGAAAAATAATTTTCGAATATTAGTTGCTGATGATGAACAAGAAATGTTAGAGCTTGTTTCTTCTTATTTGTTAAGAGAAGGGTATACGGTAATTCAAGCAGAAGATGGATTACAAGTAATGGAGATTATTGAGAAAGGAAAAGTAGACCTAATTTTATTAGATGTACTTATGCCTAATTTAGATGGCTTTCTAACATGTCAAAGCATTAGAGCCACAATGAATATTCCAATTATAATGCTAACTGCTAAAAGTGACGAAAGAGATCGAATTTATGGGATGAAAATTGGCGCAGATGATTATATTGTTAAACCGTTTAGCCCAAAAGAACTTTTAGTGCGTATTGAAGCGATATTAAGGAGAACATACGGCTTTAATGCTAATGAATCGTCTTTTTTAGAAATTGGTGCATTAACGATCAATTTAAAAGCTAGAAAAGTACTTCTTCATAATAAAATGATTGATTTAACGAGGAAGGAATATGATTTGCTTTTGTTCTTCGTCAAGCATAAAAATCAAGTGTTTGATCGCGAACAATTATTGGATCAAGTCTGGGGAATGGAATATAATCGTGGAACACTTAGAACTGTCGATACCCATATAAAAACATTGCGTTATAAATTAGAAGACTACGGGAAGAATGTGAAAACTGTATATGGGGTAGGGTATTGTTTTGAAACGTAAATATATCGATAAAATGACATTGAGACAAAAAACATGGATTTTAATTACGACAATTCTCGTAGTTAGTTTAGTTGGAGTTGGCTTTTTAACCCACTATTTATATGAACGCTTTTATATGGATAAACAAATCGATTTATTGCTCGCACGTGGTGACTTACTAACTGAACTTTATTTTGATGATGATGACAGTAAGGAAATGTTTCTTAGCAGAGTTGAATGGATGAATAGATGTGCCGAAGCCAACGTTTTATTCACAAACGACCTTCAAGTATTATTAGGGGAAAGTGAAGAAATGAATCGCTTAATAACTTTAGAGGAAAGTGAACGACTTTTAGCTGGACAAACAGTGGAGATTGTAAGAAGGCAATTTTCTTATGAAAAGCCAATAATGGGAGTTGCTGTTCCTGTTATCGACGAAGAGGGCGAATTTTTAGGTATTATATTTCTTTATATAATGTTAGTCGAAGTTTTTGAACCATTTTATGCATCAAGAATGTGGATTGTTATTAGTATTTTAATATTAATATCATTTATTGTTTATTCCGTGAGAAGAACGATGAATTATATCACGCAACCGTTAGAAAACATGCGTGGTATTTCAGAGAAAATGGCTGACGGCGATTTTACGCAAAGAATTAATGTGAAAAGTGAAGATGAAATTGGAAGCCTTGCTAATTCGTTTAATATTTTAGCAACTAATTTAGACCGAGAAGAGCAAAAAAAGAGAGAGTTTTTGTCGAACGTTTCACATGAATTAAGAACACCTTTAAGTTATATTAAAGGATACACTGAAGCAATTTTAGATGATGTCGTCGATGATCCTAAAAAGTATATTCAAACTATTAATAGAGAATCAGATCGAATGCAACGGCTAGTAAATGACCTTTTAGATTTAGCACAATTAGAAGGCGAGTCATATCCGATGAAAAAACAGCCACTTCCTTTTGCACAACTAATAGAAGATGTCGTTGAACGTTTCGAGTTAGCTTGCAGGCAAAAGGGTGTAATCATTATGAAAGATTTAGATCACGATGCGATTCTTTTAGGAGACGAAGACCGCTTAGAGCAAGTTGTTGGAAATTTACTCGATAATGCATTGAGATATACACCTAAAGGTAAAAAAATAAAAATTACGTTAAAAACGAAAAAGGATCAAGTAGAACTAATAATCACAGATGAAGGTTCGGGCATTCCGAAAGAGGCACTGCCAAAAATTACAGAAAGATTTTATCGTGTCGATAAAGGTAGGTCAAGAAAAGAAGGTGGCACTGGAATAGGTTTATCAATTGTGTCGGAAATTTTAAAAAAGCACAATGCTAAACTAACATTCACTTCTAAAGAAAACGAAGGTACGACAGTAAAAATCACATTTTCTGAAATTATAAATTAGAGGTTGTTCTCGAAAACAGTATTACTTGTTTAAAAAGTAAAGATATTTTTTAAAACAACCTTTGAAAAAATTTTATAAAAAAGCCAAATGACCAATAGATGTGTCATTTGGCTTTTTTTATGGAAAGAAAACATCGAATTTTATATAAATTTCAATGTTCTTGTATGGAATTGAAGATGTTGGAAAAAATACTAAGTATGACATTCAAGAAGGTAGGTGCAAAAATGAGAAAAGTCTCGATGAGTATTGCTGGATTTCTTTTTATTGCTTGGATTGTGGCTTTACTAGTAAATATTGATATTTATCGAAAAACGAATATTGAGTTAAACGTTTTTGGGCCAATTACAGATGCAATTCTTTTAATGTTAATCGGCGTAGTTATCTATATTGTTGTAGCTGTTTATAGTGGTAAGTCTAAAGCAACAACAAAATGGGTGAATGGTAGCTTGTTTATATTAGGGATTTGTGCAGTGTTTTTTATCTCGTTTTTTTATGTAGCTACCTTTCGTTAACTTGCAATGATGTAGTATTAATTTTGTGATGCATTTGAGGAGGAAATGAAATATGGAGGATAATCTCCGCCGATTTTTTCGTAAAAAAAGGGTTTGCAGTTTTATTTTCATTATTTTTGTCATTTTCTTAACAGGTTGTAGTATGAATACGACACCAATTACTGCTGAGAGCCCAGGTTTCTTTAACCATTTTCTCGTATATCCGTTTTCATGGCTATTAATGAAAACTGCTCTTATATTTGGAGATAGTTACGGGTTTTCAATTATATTAGTTACTATCTTGATAAGAGTTATGTTATTACCAGTAATGATAAAACAGACAAAAAATATGAAAGCGATGCAACAGCTTCAACCAAAAATAAATGAATTAAAAGAGAAGTATAGTGATAAAGATGAAAAAACACAAAAAAAGTTGCAAGAAGAAATGATTAATTTGTTTCAAGCAGAAGGAGTTAACCCGATAAGTAGTGGTTGCCTTCCTGTTTTAATTCAAATGCCGATACTGCTTGCATTTTATTACGCAATTATGAGGACGGAGGAAATAGCACGGCATTCGTTTCTTTGGTTTGACTTAGGTGCACCTGATCCATTTTATATATTACCGGTATTAGCTGCGGTAACTACGTTTATTCAAATGAAAGTTTCGGCAGTACAATCTAGCGCAAATAATCAGTTAGCGGTTTTAAATAACATAATGCCTTTGATGATTTTATTTTTTGCGATCAACTTTCCTTCGGCTTTATCTCTTTATTGGGTAGTTGGGGGTGTGTTTGGAATCGTCCAAACGTACTTCATCAACGCTGATCGATCAAAACCGGAACAAGAAACCGTGAAAAGTTAAAGAAGCTTAACTGAAGTCGTCGAGCAAATGGTACTTAGAACTAAAAAATAGAAACTCGACCATTAATATTTATAGAAAAAAGTATATTCAATTTAAACATTTCTCTTGGCGAAAGGATAAGAATTTACTATAATAGTTTTTATGACACAATACGCTAAACAATAAGGTGAGAGCGATGTATATTTTCATATTTACTATTATAGTAGTTATCATGTTTTATTTATACCAAAGACATTTTCCTGTATGGCAAGTACCTAGTTTGGAGGATTGTTGCCATAATGCTAGTGAAAAGAATGTTGTCGTTGTAGATGTTAGAGATTATCAAGATGCATCACATAAGCCAGTTCAAGGAGCATATAACCTTCCTTACGCTTATTTGAAACGACATCATAATCAAATTGCAAAAGGGGAAATTGTCGTTGTGGCTTCGGATCCAGTTTTAAAAAATTTAAGTATCCGCTTTTTAAAAGGACACGGCTTTAAAGTAATTGGCTATCAATTAATTAAATAGCCAAACTAGGCAACTACAAATCGGTAAAGAATATTTACTCTACATTTTACTATCACAAAAAAGACTATTCAAAAGTTCCCGCGTTGGAGCTTTTAAATAGTCTTTTTTATTCATTTAGTATAATATTTAGCAGTGAGAAAGCTCGTGTTAGGGTTTCTTCTAAATATTATTTTTGGCATATAATTTTAATTCATCAATTAATAAACGTGTATCTTCTTCTGCCCCCTGATGCTGAAGCCCATAATGAAAACCATTACCAACGTCTCGCTTCCAAATAATTAATGCAGGTAGCTTAATTGTATTTTTATTTAAAATGAATTCAATCTGAAAAATGATGTTTTTTTCGGAAGGTATATCTAACGGTGAGAAAAGCTTTACTCCACTAGGGCTTAGGTCAAGAATTAAACCTTCGCTAGTACTACTATCATGCTTAACTCCATCTATACTTATAATTTTGAAAAGGCATTTAAATTCTTTAGTAAATTCATAACGAAACGTTTCTTCGCGTTTATATTTCATTCATTTTCCCACCTTTAAACAATCTACCTTGTAGTTTTTACTATTTATAATTTTATTTCACATGGAAATGAACAAATTGTCAAGAGTTTTTCTTTTATCGGATCTGAGTGAATTTCATAATTACTTAAAATGAGCCATATCAAACTATATGTAGTTGCGAGCGATTTAACGCAACTACATATAGTTTGATATGGCGATAATATTGAATGATAATTTTGAATTATGAAATTCATTAATCTATTATAAAATTACCACGAATGAAACAGCCATAGAAAGTGTGGCGTAGTATGGGGGAAGTGTGCAGTAAAAGAGAGAACAGAATGCTCTTTTGAAGCTTTGGATTTTTCTTCTCTTTTTTGAGCTAGGAGGAAAAATCATTTCGGTGTTCTGATTACTCTTCTC
>SKOL01000722.1 GCA_007120055.1 Anaerobacillus sp. | reverse complement strand
ATGAATACAATTCCAGCAGGAACTTATAATGGTGTGGATGTAGATGTTGTAACAGCTGCTTCACCTGCATTACTTTTGACAACTGAAAAAATGAGTGAAGATGATATTTATGAAATGACGAAGACGATGTTTGAAAACCTAAGCATTGTTCAGGACGCTCATGTTCAAGGTAAAAATATAACTCTAGAAACAGCCTTAGAAGGGATGTCGATTCCTCTACACCCTGGTGCAGCAAAATATTATGAAGAGCTAGGCATAGACGTGTCAGGTAAATAGAAGGGGGGCTTCCCCCCTTCTTCATATTAATACCATGGGGGTGATCATATGACAACAATTGGGGAAAAGCAAGGTTCTGAATTGGATGATAAGCTCCAAGAAGAGAAAACAAGGCAATTCAAACCGTGGTTAAAAAGGTTAGTCACTATTATCGCAGTTACGTTCTCACTCTATCAATTGTATTCTGCTGGTATTTCCTCACTTCCTGCTATGCAACATAGAGCCATTCATTTATCTTTTGCATTATTACTTATATTTATTTTATATCCAATCGGGAAAAAAGACAGAAAAAATATACCTTGGTTTGATTATGTTCCAATTATTTTAAGTGTCACTATAGGTTTGTATATCGTTATAAACTATATGGATTTAATTTATCGTGCAGGTGCTCCAACTTCACTGGATAAATTTATGGCTGCTATCGCAATTGTACTAACATTGGAAGCTTGTAGGAGAACGATGGGTAACGCATTGGCTCTAGTTGCTACAATATTTTTAACCTATAATTTTTTTGGTCAATATATTCCAGGTTCCATTGGGCACAATGGCTTTTCTATGGGGAGAGTACTTGAACACTTATATTTAACGTCAGAAGGAATTTATGGGGTAGCTATATATGTTACTTCTACCTTTATTTTTACGTTTATTTTATTTGGAGCTTTTCTACAAGTTACAGGTGGTGGGAAAGCATTTATTGATTTGGCTTTTGCAATGACTGGACGTTATCGAGGAGGTCCTGCTAAGGCTGCTGTTTTTGCAAGTGGTTTTATGGGAAGTATTTCAGGAAGTTCGTTTGCCAATGTTGCAAGTACAGGAATTTTTACTATTCCACTTATGAAGAAAGTAGGATATAAACCTGAATTTGCAGGTGGTGTAGAGGCGGCCTCTTCTTCAGGGGGGCAAATAATGCCACCAATTATGGGAGCGGCCGCTTTTATTATGGCAGAAATGACAGGTATACCATATAGCCAACTAATTATTTATGCAGCGTTACCGGCTATCCTTTACTTTTTTTCTATATTTTTAATGGTAGATTTTCGGGCGGCAAAACGGGGACTTGATGGATTAAGTAAAGATCAAATTCCTAAACTAAAAGAGGCTTTTAAAAAGAGTATTTTTGTAATCATGGGGCCGATCTCAATTGTAGCGTTTTTATTTGCAGGCTATTCCCCTATTAAAGCATCATTTTACGCATTAATTATCGTTATAATTGGTAGTTATTTTAGAAAAGATACGAGACTTACGATCCCAAAATTTATCGAAGCACTAGAATTAGGTGCTAAAAATGCAATTGGTTTAATCGCAGCTTGTGCAGCGGCAGGGCTTATTGTAGGTACAGTTACGTTGACAGGAATTGGTGTTCAATTTGCAGACATGGTTGTAGTTTTATCACAAGGGTCTTTATATATTGCCCTCATTTTAACAATGATCGCTTCAATAATTATGGGTATGGGGCTTCCTACAGCTGCGTTGTATATCATTTTAGCTACGATGGCAGCACCGGCATTAATCAATATGGGAGTACCAGTACCGGCA
This sequence comes from Anaerobacillus sp., assembly GCA_007120055.1. The sequence continues at coordinate 843 of SKOL01000722.1, read as the reverse complement.
GCACACTTATTTATTTTTTACTATGGGTGTATGGCAGCGGTTACTCCACCAGTCGCACTTAGCTCGTTTTTGGCAGCAGGGATTGCGAACGGAAAGGCATTTCCAACTGCTTTTCAAGGGTTAAAACTTTCATTAGCTGCATTTTTACTACCATTTATTTTTGTTTCAAATCCAGCGATATTATTTTATGAGTCTACGATTTTACAAATAATATTAGTCACGATTACATCTCTTATTGGTATTGTTGCTTTAGCAGCAAGTTTAGAAGGCTATTTATTAGGATTAGTTACAAAGATAGAACGAATTATACTATTTGTTTCTGCATTATTGTTATTAGTTCCAGGGATAATTACTGACTTAGTAGGAGTTACGCTTATTTTAATAATAGCTATGGTCAGTTATCGGAATGGAAAGAAGAAGGTTGTAAATCCTAATCTTTGTTCTAAGGTTGTGTAAATATGAAACAAGATAAAATCACTTTTTATTATAAAGGGCAACCGTTAGAAGCAGAAAGTGGTGATGTTATATCTGTAGCTTTATTAAGAAATAACATCACTAATTTAAATCTCAGCTTTAAAATGAACCGGTCTCGTGGAATTTACTGTGGAGTTGGAAGATGTCAAAGCTGTTTAGTGAAGTGTAATGGCAAATGGATTCGTGCGTGTCAAGTTTTGATTGAGGATGGGATGCGTATAGGGGAGGAAAGTTTATGATGCAGGAAGATCCGATCGTTATTATAGGTGGTGGTAACTCGGGGTGCCAACTTGCATTAAAATATATTTCAGAAGGTACACATTTTTTATTATTTGAAATGACGTCTCAAATCGGTGGTTTAAAAAGGTT
>SKOL01000672.1 GCA_007120055.1 Anaerobacillus sp. | reverse complement strand
ATTAATAATAAATAGGGCATTTTATACAAAACGCTCATGACGATATACTCGTCACCATCTTGAATGAAAATGCTGGCCGACTTCTCTCGCTTCGCTGTAAACTTCTGACGAATTTTAGAGGTTCCTCAAGAAACTCGACCAGCATTTATTTTCATACAAAACCCTCATGGCGGCTTGCCTACCGCCAAAAAGGCTTGGCATAATTTTTTGCCAAACCTTTTTTATTTATTTTCTAAAATTCCATTCGTCATTGGCATATCTTTTTTTAGCTATTTCTTGAACATAAGCAATTTCTTCATTACTTAAAGTATAAGATTTAAGGTTTACATTTAAGCCTATTTCAAACCCTTTTTTAAAGGCTAATTCGGCATCTTCGATCGTAATCGCTTTCTCACTTAATTCATTGATAGCGACAGCTTTTTGAGCGAACCCCTTTAACAGCCGTTCGCGTACTCGTTCATTTGGAAATTTAAAAAGATCAAAAAGTTTATTTTCATCGATATCTAAAATAATCGAACCGTGCTGTAATATGACTTTTTTCTGACGTGTTTGGGCACTGCCCGCTACCTTTCGGCCTTCTACGACTAGTTCATACCAACTTGGTGCATCGAAACAAACGGCTGATCGTGGTCGTTTTAACGTTTCCTGTTCTTCCTTCGTTTTCGGAACTGCAAAGTAAGCATCAAGCCCCAATTGTTTAAAGCCTTCTAATACTCCTTCAGAAATAACTCGATACGACTCTGTAACCCCTTTTGGCATCATCGAATGATCTTCAGAGACGATAACACTATATGTAAGTTCATCTTCATGTAGTACTCCCCTACCACCAGTAGGGCGACGCACAAAGCCTAATTGATATTTCTTTACAGCATCTAAATTGATTTCCTTTTCAACTTTTTGAAAATAGCCAATCGACAGTGTTGCCGGATCCCAGCCATAAAAACGAATGGTTGGTTTAATTTTTCCTTCACTATGCCATTCAAGTAAAGCTTCATCTAAAGCCATATTAAAAGCAGGTGAACACTTATGAGAGTTAATAAAGTTCCAAGTTTCTTTCATAGTTTATACCTCTTTTTAAAATAGATATTTTTAATTTATAGTACATGAACGTAACTGTCAAACAATTGAATTGATAATTCCTTTTTATTTTAAGGAATGTTATAATTTATATTTGATAGTGTGAATTTCATAATTACCTAAATTGAGCCATATCAAACTATATGTAGTTGCAATTCGATTAACGCAACTACATATTGATACGTAATGGCGAAAATATCGAATTATGAAATTCATTAGATAATATAGTAATATATAATTAAATTAGCTTTTAGGTTAGTTACACATATCTGACCTTGAGGCAACAAACATTATCAACCACGGTCATCGTAAAAGGAGTTGTCGTAAAAGAAATGTTGAATTGGATTTTAGCAATTATGACCGCAGTGCTAGTATTTTTAATCTTCAGGAAGTTATTTAAACCAAAGTACTTAAAACCGCTTACTGAAGAAGAGTTCCGCCAAGGCTACCGTAAAGCACAACTTATTGATGTTAGAGAGCAAAGAGAATTTGAAGGTGGACATATTTTAGGTGCAAGAAATATCCCTCTTTCTCAACTTCGTCAACGTGCTGGAGAAATTAGGCCAGACAAACCTGTTTATTTATATTGTCAAACAGGAAGTAGAACATATCGTGCTGCTGAATTTCTGAAGAAAAAACAAAATTGCGAAGACTTAAACTTTTTAAAAGGTGGATTTCGCAAATGGTCAGGTAAAATTAAAAAATAAAAGGGTCGACTCAACCGAGTCGCCCTTTTATTTTTTAGTTTTTAAGATTTTTCATATCTTAAAATCGGCTTACGTGCTGCTGTTGTTTCATCTAAACGACCGATCACTGTATGATGTGGTGCTTCTTGAACAACTTCAGGGTTTTCTTCGGCCTCTTTAGCAATTTGGATCATGACATCAATAAACTCATCTAACGTTTCTTTCGTTTCTGTTTCCGTTGGTTCAATCATTAAACATTCTTCAACATTTAATGGGAAATAGATCGTCGGTGGATGATAACCAAAGTCTAAAAGACGTTTAGCCATGTCTAACGTTCTCACACCAAGTTTCTTTTGACGTTTTCCTGAAAGGACAAATTCATGTTTACAATGCTGTGTATATGGAGCATCAAAATATGGCTGTAGGCGTCTAAACATGTAGTTAGCATTCAATACAGCATCTTCCGATACTTGGCGAAGGCCATCTGGACCCATTGTTCGAATATACGTATATGCACGTACATTGATTCCGAAATTTCCGTAATATGGCTTTACGCGGCCAATTGATTCAGGACGATTGTAATCAAAGAAGTAACGATCATCATCTTTTGCAATTACTGGCTTTGGTAAATACGGAATTAAATCTTTTTTCACACCTACTGGTCCACTGCCTGGTCCACCACCACCGTGAGGCCCTGTAAATGTTTTATGAAGGTTTAAGTGAACAACATCAAAGCCCATATCCCCAGGACGTGCAATTCCTAAAATTGCATTTGAGTTCGCACCATCGTAATATAATTTACCGCCTGCATTATGGATGATTTCGGCCATCTCGACGATATTTTCTTCAAATAACCCTAAAGTGTTAGGATTCGTTAACATCAATGCTGCTGTATCTTCGCCGACAACTTCACGAAGGTGATCTAAATCGACTAGCCCTTTTTCATTTGAACGAACAGTGATTGTATCAAATCCTGCTACCGTTGCTGAAGCTGGATTTGTACCGTGTGCAGAATCTGGACAAATAACTTTAGTACGTTGGAAGTCCCCGTTTGCTTCGTGGAACGCGCGAATTAACATTAATCCAGTCCATTCCCCGTGAGCCCCAGCTGCTGGCTGTAGTGTCACTTCGTCCATACCAGTTATTTCTTCTAAAGAGGTTTGTAAATCATAAAGTAATTCAAGAGCCCCTTGAACCGTTTCTTCACTTTGATAAGGATGGATATGAGTAAACCCTTTTAGCCTCGCAATATCTTCATTAATTTTCGGATTGTATTTCATCGTACAAGATCCTAGTGGATAAAAACCAGAATCAACACCGTGATTGCGATTGGATAATGCAGTGTAATGACGAATTAATTGTAATTCTGAAACCTCTGGTAACTCAGGTGCCACATCTCTAATTAAATCATTAGGGAGTAATTCATTAAGATCAGTTTCATTAACATCTAACGATGGTAAACTATAGCTAATTCTTCCAGGATTACTTAATTCAAAAATTAACGGCTGATTATTCATTATTTTACTCCCTCCAATGCAGAAATAAGGTTATCGATCTGCTCTTTAGAACGCAGTTCGGTAATAGCAATCGTCATATGATTTTCGAATTCAGAGAAATCTCTTCCTAGATCATAGCCACCAATAATTCCTTTTTGTAATAACATTTCATTAACTTCGTTTACTGGCTTTGATAGCTTAATTACGAACTCGTTAAAAATAGCATTTTTAGAAAAGGCAACAGTAAATCCGTTGTTTAAAAACGCTTTTTTAGCGTAATTTGCTTTTTGAATGTTTTGTAGAGCCATTTCTTTTATGCCAGTCTTACCTAATGCACTCATAGCTACAGAAGCTGCTAACGCATTTAAAGCTTGGTTTGAACAGATGTTGGAAGTCGCTTTATCACGGCGAATATGCTGTTCACGAGCTTGCAATGTTAAAACAAAACCACGTTGTCCTTGATCGTCAGTTGTTTGCCCAACTAATCTTCCTGGTACTTTACGCATTAGTTTTTTCGTTGTCGCAAAAAATCCACAATGAGGTCCACCAAACTGAGCTGAAATACCAAATGGTTGAGCATCACCAACAACGATATCTGCCCCAAACTTTCCTGGTGGCTTCAATATACCTAGTGCAAGTGGATTACTTGAAACGACAAATAGTCCTTTTTTCGAATGAGCGATTTTTTCAATTTCTGCTAAGTTTTCGACATTTCCGAAAAAGTTAGGGTATTGAACGACAACACAAGCAGTGTTATCATCATATTTTTGACTGAGGTCATCAATATTCGTGACTCCGTCTTCGGTTTCAATTTCAACAACCGTTAAATTTTGTCCCTTTGCATTCGTCTTAATTACTTCTCTCGCTTCAGGATGTACAGCTTTTGAAACAAGAATCGTTTTCTTCTTCGTTTGCCCCGCACTCATCATTGCAGCTTCTGAGAGTGCAGTTGGTCCGTCATACATAGATGAGTTTGCCAACTCCATGCCCGTTAATTCACTAATCATTGTTTGAAACTCAAAAATCGCTTGTAATTCACCTTGGGAAATTTCAGGCTGATACGGTGTATAAGCAGTATAAAATTCCGATCTTGAAATGATATGGTCGACAACTGAAGGTATATAGTGTTCATAAACACCAGCCCCTAAAAATGAAGTATAGTCCCCACTATTAGCATTTTTACTAGCCATTCTTCCTAATTCTTTTAAGATCCCGGGCTCTGATAGCGCTTCTTTTAAATCCATTTCCCCTTCAAAGCGTATTTTTTCTGGAATGTCACTAAAAAGTTCTTCGACCGAGTTAACTCCAATCTCATCCATCATTTCTTTTTTATCTTGCTCTGTTACTGGCAAATAACGAAATTTCACTTTAACGTCCCCCTTTGATTTAAGCTCGCTTATAAAATGGTGTTTTCACTACTTTTGCTTTTAAACGTTTTTTTCTTACTTGAACTTCCACAATTGTATTTAATGGCGCAAACTCAATGTCTACTATAGCTAAACCTACATTTTTATTTAATGTTGGTGATTGTGTACCACTTGTAATAGCTCCAACCTGGTTTTCACCTACGAAAACTCCGTAACCAGTTCGTGGAATTCCTTTATCGATCATTTCTAGACCGACAATTTTTCTCTTTAAGCCTTCTTCTTTTTGAAGTTTTAGTGTCTCTTTTCCGAAGAAGTCACTATCTTTGTCAACCTTTACTGCAAAGCCAATCCCAGCTTCTAAAGGGGTAATCTCACTAGTTAACTCTTGGCCATATAAAGCAAGGCGTGCTTCAAAACGGAGGGTATCCCTCGAACCTAACCCACACGGTAGGACTCCATCTGCTTTACCGACTTCTAATATTTTTTTCCAAAGCATTACTGCATCAGCTTTTTGACAATAAATTTCAAAACCATCTTCACCGGTGTAACCAGTTCTTGAAACTAATACTTTAGCTCCTTCAATTTCAACATCGTCTTGAAACTTAAAGAATGTGATTTCTGAAAGATTCGTTGATGTTAATTTTTGTAACAATTCCTCAGCAATTGGTCCTTGGATAGCAAGCTGAGCAATTTCATCTGAAATGTTGTTTAAACGGACACCATCTACTAAATGTTTTTCCATCCATTCAAAGTCTTTTTCAATATTAGAAGCATTTACGACGATTAAAAAGTCATCATCTGCCTTTTTATATATGATCAAATCGTCAACGGTCCCACCGTCCTCGTAACACATTGCCGTATATTGCGCACCGCCAACCTTTAACTTCGAAACATCGTTTGTCACTAGTTTTTGTAAGTAACTTTCAGCACGGTCGCCTTTTACAGTAAACTCACCCATATGAGACACATCAAAAAGGCCGGCTCTTTCTCTTACAGCTTGATGTTCTTCTTTAATACTACTAAATTGTACTGGTAAGTCCCAGCCACCAAAGTCAATTGTTTTGCCACCGTAATCCTTATATACTTCGATAAGTGGTGTTGTTTTTAATGTAGACATGAAATTACCTCCATTTTCATTAACCTAAAAAAATTTCACTTCTAATACAAGTTTGGCTAAAAGGTTTGTTTTTATAAAAAAAGACAGAGAAATACACCGTAAGATGTATTTCTCTGTCCTTAAACCAGAAAGTTTATTCCACTTAGTAATGATAAAAATGGAATTTTCCTCGTGGGTGGTCTTTTAAATGAACATAAGACACTCTCCAGAGTTGCGTCAAACAAGAGTCTTTTTGCCTGAGAGATTCACGAAAACGCTTGCTCCTTCGGCGCTGCGGCAAAAGCTTTTCTAAAGCTTCTGAATTTAATAATTGCAGTCTCTCCCCTTGTTCTCATTCGCTACTATTTAATTATGTGTATTATTCATGTTTTTTCAATTCTTTGTCCATACTAATCATTATTAAGTGAGTGAATTTCATAATTACCTAAAATGAGCTATATCAAACTACATATAGTTACTTAATGGCGTTAATACTGAATTATGAAATTCATTAAAGTAACTCTATATATTATCCTATCACTACGTACGTTTAATTGGCAATCATTATTTTAACGAACATGAAAGGGTTTTCATTTTCTAGAAAGGATTGGTGGCCATGAATATTAACATAAATTTTGATTCTTCGTGGAAGGAAGGATTGCTCAAAAAGATGGAAGATGATGGCCCTTGGTCAAGCTGGGAATTATATAAGCTCGCCATGGAGGCTGAGAACCACCTATCGATTGATAACTTTTCTGGGCTGGTTGCTCCAACGCACCTCCCTGATTTAACGATTTTCCCCCACCAACTTGAAGTGGCTAAAAAAGTAATTGAACAAATGAACGGAAAAGCTATTTTAGCAGATGAAGTTGGTCTTGGGAAAACGATTGAAGCAGGTTTGATTTTAAAAGAATATATGATTAGAGGTTTAGTGAAAAAAGCGCTAATTTTAGTACCTGCCTCACTTGTATCACAGTGGTCACAAGAGCTTAATCAAAAGTTTTACATTCCTGCAGTTCCACAAAGGAAAACTTATGTTTGGGAGCAATGTGATGTTGTCGTTGCTTCTATTGATACAGCCAAAAGAAACCCGCATCGAGACATCGTACTAAAACAAAACTATGATTTAATTATTATTGATGAGGCGCATAAATTAAAAAATAAAAACACAAAAAACTACGAGTTTATCCAAAGCTTAAAGAAAAAGTTTTGTCTTCTTCTTACAGCTACCCCTGTTCAAAACAAATTAGAAGAAATATTTAATCTCGTATCATTGTTAAAACCAGGCCATTTAGGAGATGAAGAAACTTTTGACAATGACTTCCGTTCAAATAGTCGTTCACCGAAAAACGATGAAAGACTAAGAGAACTCGTTAACAAAGTAATGGTTCGTAATCGCCGTGAGGATACGGGGATCGAATGGACAAAACGTATTGTTGAAACAATAAATATTTCATTTACAAAAGAAGAACAACAATTATATGATGCAGTAAATGCACTGAAAAATAAAGGTACTAATGAGGAAGATTCCATTATTAAAAGTCACTTTTCTTTACTAACCTTGCAAAGAGAAGTTTGTAGTAGTCGCGAGGCTGTCTTTTTAACATTAAAGAACATGGCAGAAAATCTAACAAATACGAGTGAAGTCGCCGAACAAATACAGCATATATTTAAAAGTATTGAACTAGTAAAGACAAATTCTAAAGCGGAAAAAGCGTTGGAACTCGTTCAAAAGATTAACGATAAAGTAATTATATTTACTGAATATCGCGCAACTCAACTTTACTTACAATGGTTTTTTAATCAACATGGGATTAGTTCTGTTCCATTTAGAGGTGGTTTCAAACGCGGTAAAAAAGATTGGATGAAGCAATTATTTAAAGACCATGCCCAAGTGCTTATCGCTACTGAAGCGGGGGGAGAAGGCATCAACTTACAATTTTGTCACAACATCATCAACTACGACCTCCCGTGGAATCCTATGAGAATTGAGCAAAGAATTGGGCGTATCCATCGCTTAGGTCAACAGAAAGATGTACACATATATAATTTTGCTGTCGAAAATACAGTCGAACAGCATATTTTATCGCTTCTTTATGATAAAATTCGGCTCTTTGAACGCGTCGTTGGTGAATTAGATGATATTCTATCTAAAATGGAATTAACGAATATTGAAGACCATATTTCAGATATTTTATTGAACTCTCAAAGTGAAGGTGAAATTAAAGTAAAGATGGACAACTTAACTGAATTAATTAAATTGAATGAGGGAGAGTCTGAAAGAGATGCAGCAGCAGGAAATTCATAATTTTTTAATAAGATATTTTACAGCAAATGAAAGTCCAATCCTTGAAAATAGCGAAGGATATTTACACATCCAACTTTCTATTGACTTAGATAAAATGTTAATGAATCGACCATTTTATTGGCACTATTTAGAGAAAACAGGTGGCACGCCAAATCCAATGCAAATGACTCTTATAACAGATCCCGAAAAATGTAGTGAAGATAAAAAAGGAGAGCAAATTCATTTTGGCTCTCCGAGACTACACCAAATTTTTCAATCTGCTAAAGAACTAGGAAGTTATATTCGACTATATGAGGAAACGTCGAATATTGCAAATTCAACTTCACTGCACCCTTGGCTATGCTTAAATGCGAAAGTTTCCTATCAATGTGACCGAAAAAAAGATATGGTTGTTTCTTTAGGGTTAAATTTAATTACTGGTGAAATCATTGATGAATTTCATTCGATTTTATTAACAAAGACGTTAACACCTAAAATTCCAGATTTTTGTTTTACTTTATCTCCATTAATTACTCCAAAAAGTGGACTGTTACGGCTTGAAAATGTAGTTCGCTCTATGATTGAAAAAGACGACCATCAATGGGCGGAAGCTGCTCACCACCGCTGGCAACAAGATTTAAATTTGTTAGAAACTTTTTATGAAGATGCAGAGGAAAAACCTCCTAGCTATCACTTAGAAGTAGAAGCATTAAAGGAGCAGTATGAACCAAAGATTAACGTCGCTATTATTAATGGAGGTTTATTTTACTTAAACCCGCAACATAAGCTTTCTTTAGTGCATTAGATGATTAGTTGGTTTGTTGGATAGGCTACGCTCCCACCTAACTTTTCCATATTAGATGGTGATGGAATGACCATCATGTGCGTTTTGTATGAAAATAGGTATTTGGAGGTGGATTTTCATTCACGAGCCTCTAAAATTCGATAGAGTGTGCTCCTGCGGTTACTCGTCGCAAAGCTGCACGAAGCCAATGCAAGGAAGTGTTACATGATGTGATTGAGGTCAGTTGCTTTACAGTGAAGTGAAAGAAAATCCACCTCCAATTTTCATTCTAGATGGTGACAGGAATCTCATGAAGGTCGAACAATTTCTTGGCATAGTTACTTGAGTGGCATCCCTAACCAACAAATATCTAACCAACAAGCCAACTAAAAAAAGATGACTCCTTATGTTACTTTCCCTTTAAATGAAAGTTATTAAGAGCCATCTGAGTGAATTTCATAATTACCTAAAATGAGCCATATCAAACTATATGTATGTAGTTGCGAGCGATTTAATGCAACTACATATAGATGCTTAATGGCGATAATATTGAATTATGAAATTCATTAATCTTAAAAATTATTTTATTTTTTCTTTTTGAAGTTAAATGTGTGCAATAATGCGAAAGGAATAAGACCGAACCACCGATACGCAAACGGCAACTTCGATGCTTTTCTTTCTTCCCTCTCTGCTTTCCTTTGTTCACTCGGTGTGTCGACATAGCTGACAAATTGTTGTGTTACATACTTAACATAATCATTTGTTTTCATTTGGCCATCACCAGCTTTATTTTTTTTACTAGTATAACCAAGTCAACTTACTTTTTATTCTACGTTTTTTACATTTCAAAATTTGTTTGATAGTTCCTTTCTCCATTTACACTTTCTTTCTTATAACTCATTTAACCAAGGTAACACAGTCTCATTACTCAAATAATAATAGTATTTCATTTGTTTAGATCTATCACTACTTGTTTTACTTATTAAATGTATTGATTTTATTTCATCTGTTTCACTTTCAATAATGAACATTACTTCTCCATTTTCATAATACAGTGTCCCAGTATTCGGGTTGCTATCTGTATTAACAATAACATCCTCAAGATCGACAATCGCCATTTGTATTAATCGTTCAGCTGTAAAAGCTTCAGCTTTTTCATTCATAATTTCTTTCTCAATCATATATTGATTTAACTGAAAGGTCACAAAACTACTCAACAAAAAAACAACAAATAAAGTAATTGGTAAAATGTACCCTCTTTCATTGTTCATTATACATATCCTCTAACGGCAAAAAATGAGAAATTCTTTTTTGATGTGTTTGTTCAAATGTGTCTGTTACTCGTACATCAATTCCATTATTCCATTCGGAAAAGTGCACACTTCGAACATTTTGCAACACAACTTCTTGACCACTATTATTTACTTGCCGTCTAATCCGT
>SKOL01000180.1 GCA_007120055.1 Anaerobacillus sp. | reverse complement strand
TGACCTTCTAACGAATCTCAGAGGCTCGTTCACGAAATCATCCTCCTTTTTTCATATAAAACGCACATGACGGAAGCTCATTAACATTTAACATGTAAAAGATAGATTTTTTCTTTCCAACCTTCCAACTTTCTGCTTACCACAAGCCAACAAACCAACAAACCAACTATTTTACAAAACGATATATCTTTAATTTTTCGCACACAAAAATAGAACGTATATTCTTATTACACTTTTCATTATAAGCGAATATACGTTCTGTTTTCAATTTAAAAAAATGGGGATGTCTCCCCATTCGAGTGAATTTCATAATTTCCTTAGTTGAGCAATATATAGCTATATGTAGTTACAAGCGGTTTAATGCAACTACATATAGATACTTAATGGCGAAAATAATGAATTATGAAATTCATTAAACTATTTTTGATTTAGCTTCTTTCCAGCTATTTTTTCAACGAGGCTAGGAAAAAGCTGATAAAAAGTTGTTCCAATACCCATCCAGCGTGGTAAATTCAGCTCTCTTTTCGGTCGTTCAATTAATTGAATGATCTTCTCTGATACAAAAGAAGATTCTAACATAAACTTCTCTACGTTTTTCGTATAATTCCCTGATGTGTCTGCTCGCTCGAAAAAAGGCGTTTTAATAGGTCCTGGATTTACAGCACTAACAAAGATGTTGCTATCGATTAATTCCATTCGTAAACTATTTGATATTGCTAGCACAGAATGCTTTGTCGCAGAATAAACGCTAGACTTTGGGGTTGCCAATTTACCGGCCTGAGAAGCAATGTTAATAATATGTCCTTCATTTCGCTCAAGCATCGCTGGCAGAACAGCTTGCGTACAAGCGATTAAACCAAACACATTTACATCGAACATTCCTTTAATATCTTCTATTTTTGCGTCCACAAAAGTATCAAAAATGGCGTAGCCTGCATTATTAATTAAAACGTCGACTTTATGATACTCGTCTAAAATGTGTTGAAATGTTTTAGCAACTGCTTTTGCGTCTCCAACATCAACTGTATAAAAAGGAGCTTCAATTCCTGTCGTTTTCAAAATTTCCTCGCTAGCTGCTGCCAGTTTCCCTGTCGAACGCGCCAACAATATCGGTGTTCCACCTTGCTTTGCTATATCACGGGCTAATGTCAAGCCAATTCCACTTGATGCTCCTGTAATAACAACAATTTTTTCTTGTAAATGATTAGACAATTGCCTCACCTCTAATAATTTCCATCATATCCCTTCTTTACTTCAGTATCAAAATTTATTATAATTCATATCCATAAAGTATTGACAGTACAGCGTAAATAACAGATAATTAAAAAAACTTAGTGATTTAAAGCGTTGAAAGGGAATAGTAAATAAATGTTTTGGCGAAAGAGAGTGGAATTCACCGGCTGAAAGATTCCATCGCAAAAAAACTTATTGAACCTGCCCTGGAGCTGTTAGGCCAAACCCTAGCCGTCTTACCTGCGTTAACGGTTAAAGAGGACATCTCATAGATGTCAATTAAGGTGGTACCGCGGATAACCTTCCGTCCTTTTTTATAAGGATGGAAGGTTTTTTTATTGTCTAGGAAGGTCTTCGAAATCAATTAAAAAAAGAGGGATTTATCATGAGTAAGCAACGAATTGTTGTAAAAATTGGCAGTAGTTCACTCACCAACACACAAGGTGGAATTTCCAATGAGAAACTTTTAGAGCATGCAAACGCATTAGCAAAATTAAAGCAAAATGGACATGAAGTAATTTTGATTTCATCAGGAGCCGTTGCCGCCGGATTTACAAAGCTTGGCTATCCGACAAGACCTGTAACAATCGCGGGAAAACAGGCCGCAGCAGCTGTTGGGCAAGGGTTACTCATGCAAGGTTATGAAGAAGCATTTAATCGCCATGATGTCGTTGTTGCTCAACTCCTTTTAACGAGAAATGATTTTCTAAGTCAAGAACAGTACAGTAACGCTTATGCCGTTTTAACAGAACTTCTTAGCCGTGGGATTGTTCCAATTATTAATGAGAACGATTCAACATCTGTTGAAGAACTTACATTTGGCGATAATGATATGCTTTCTGCTTTAGTAAGCGGACTTATTCATGCAGATTCTTTAGTAATTTTAACGGATATTAATGGTCTATATGATGAAGATCCTCGTAAAAATGCGACAGCAAAAAAATACCATTATTTGCCTGCGATTAATGACGAATTGTTAAATCAAGCAAAAGCGACTGGCTCCAAATTAGGAACAGGTGGAATGCGTTCAAAAATAGAAGCAGCCAAAACAGCGACATCCCTTGGAGTCAATGTTTTTATCGGAACGGGAATAGGCGAAGATAAGTTGGTAGATATTTTATTAGGTAAGGGCGACGGCACTTATATTGGCACCGCAAATAAAAAAGTAGTCAAAAATAAAAAACAGTGGATTGCCTTTCATTCCAATGCGAGCGGAAAAATTGTCATCGATGACGGTGCAGTTAGAGCGATGTTGACGAAAGGTAAAAGCTTACTACCAATTGGTATTCAAGAAGTAACTGGAACGTTTCAAAAAGGGGATGTAGTCGAAGTTGTAAGTTCCCGTGGCAAGGTCATTGGGAAAGGACAAGTGAACTACTCTTCAGCAGAACTTTGTTCAATAAAAGGAAAAGAAAGTCAGGAAGC
>SKOL01000045.1 GCA_007120055.1 Anaerobacillus sp. | reverse complement strand
TTGACTTTGTGATCTGGGCAATAATTTTAGGTGGATTTATCATTGCGAAAAAATCAAAGCTTGCTTCATTTCAAGTCTATCGATTTGTGTGGGCAGCGATTCTTTTACATGTCACTTTACAAACAGGACAGGGGTATATTATTTACCAGCAACATAACGACTATTATGAACAACAAGCGCTTTCCGCTAGTTTTATACCTTGGAATTATACGTTAATCGGAAAAAGTGACGACACAGTAGAACTTATACAAGTTAATTTGTGGTCTGAACCGACTGTTGAAGAAGTGCTTATTAGTCATAAGGAAACTGATTTAGATCATTTATTTGCGCACAACCCAGAAGCGAAAACTCTATATGAATGGTCACCGTTTGTTGTAATTATTGAAGATGACGATCTCATCGGAATATATGACCCTCGCTTCTACAGAAATGGCCAATCATTTCTATTCGAGTATATTGAAAAACAATGAACAAAATCACGATAAGCAAAAAAGCGGCAGTAAAGCACGCTCCCTACTGTCCCTAAGCTATTTATGGATAGAACTAAAAAATCGAGCGAGAAAATAGTCGCTCGATTTTTTGTCTTTAAATAAAGGTTTAGAAATAGAAACTCAGCATTTGTTGGCGACAAATTTTGTATTTTGTAAATAATTGTGTTTTCCTGGGAAATATAATGTCGTTTATTTACGTATTTTCCATTTGAACATGACGATTAATGTCGTCGCCACCCCTGTCGCTGTAACGGCAATGACAGATAGAATTAATTCATCAAATGTAATTACAGTAAATCCGAGAAAAACGACCATTAAATCGAAGAAAAAAATGATGATGCCGACATTAGCTCTAATGAAGTCGGCGATCATTTGCGCCAATAAATCAAAGCCACCAGTACTTATGTCGTATAAAAACATCACACCTACTCCGATACCGAGAAGAACGCCACCAACTAACGCTCCGACAAGAGGATGTATATGTTCGACATCGATGGTTAACCACTGAAAAAGATCAATAAATAAAGAAGAGACTACAAAACCAACAATACTGTTATAAAAAAAAGTCCTGTACCAAATCCATGCCGCAATGTATATAGGGACGCTCAATATAATAATCGTAATTCCGATACTTACATCAAATTTATAATGAAGAATTAAACCTAAACCAATCATTCCACCATCTAAGATGTGAAAGGGAACAAAAAAGTTATTGACCCCAAAACTAATAATAAAACTTCCAGCTAAAATAGCTAGTAATCTTTTAGTGTCATTCATGTACAATCAACCTCATTTATAAGGACATGTTGTATTGTATGCATGACTATCTATTGAATATGTTTAAAATCTAAGCTGGTGGATGAACAGGTTATCACTAAGTCCTCAAAAGGTTTAAAAATGAAGAGGTTCATATAAATAACGGACTAATAAGGCAGCTCATAAAAAAATAATGGCGCAGAAATCATCGAGCGCCATTTATATATACTATTGAAACTTCTTGATCCGATATTGTAAGCTTTGCCTACTAAGTCCGAGCTGTTTTGCTGCTTTAGTTATATTGTGATCATGCTGTTCGAGTACTTTTTGAATATAATATTCTTCAAATTCTTCGAGTTGTTCTTTTAACGGCTTCGTGAACGGTTTATAATCATTTTTTTGAATCGGGTGAAACATTTCGGGGATGTCATCTTTGAATTGCATTTTATTTCGAAAATGACTTGGTAAATGGGCAAATTCTATCCGATCCTCGTCAATAATTAAGTTCATTGCTCCTTCAATCACGTGTTCGAGTTCGCGAACATTTCCAGGCCAATCATAGTCATAAAATAACCGTAATATATCTTCGTTTACTTTGCGGACATTCATTTGAAATTTTCGATTTAAGGTTTGAATGAATAGATTTACTAGTAATGGAAGGTCCGCTTTCCGTTTGCGCAAAGGTGGAATATGAAGCGAAACCACACTTAGTCGATAATAAAGGTCGTTTCTTAATCTACCTTCTTCGATGGCTTGAATAGGGTCTTCGTTAATCGTTGCTAAAATTCGTACATTAATTGGTGTATTCTTTGTATCCCCAACACGCCGAAGGCTTTTTTCTTGAATAACTCTAAGAAGTTTAGCTTGTAAATTTGTGCCTAAAGAGTTGATTTCATCAAGAAGGATCGTCCCACCATCGGCTTGCTCGAAAAGTCCTGGGCGTTCTGTGGCACCGGTGAAGGCTCCTTTTTTAGTTCCAAACAATAGCCCCTCTATCAAACTTTCAGGCATCGCTGCACAGTTTTGACTAATGAACGGTTTTTGACTACGGTCGCTTCCGTGATGAATACTTTGAGCAAACAACTCTTTGCCTGTTCCTGTTTCACCAACAATTAACACTGACGAGGAAGTGCGAGTTGCTCGCTTTGCTTGCTCAATGACCTCTTTAATAGCAGTACTTTCACCGATAATTGAATCGAATGTATAAAAGCGTTCACCGGTGTTAGCACCGTTTTCACGAATGAGCTTTTCAAGTTTTGTTATATCTTTGGCAATTTCTATGGCGCCGATCATTTTTCCGTTTTCGATAATTGGGTGAGTATTGTTAATCGTCGTTATTTCTTGGCCTTTATTATTAAAGTACGTTTGTTTTTTGTCTTGGATCGTTTGTCCTTCAAGTAAAGCTTTAAGAA
>SKOL01000362.1 GCA_007120055.1 Anaerobacillus sp. | reverse complement strand
GCAAAGTATGATTCTGTCATTGCTGTTGCTGCTACAGATCAAAATGACAGAAGAGCAAGTTTTTCAAGTACAGGGCCAACAGTAGAACTTTCGGCTCCTGGAGTAAGCATCCTAAGTACAACACCAAACAATAGCTATGACTCTTATAATGGAACATCTATGGCTTCACCACATGTAGCTGGGGTCGCGGCTTTAGTTTGGGAAGCTAAATCGAACTTAACAAACGTAGAGTTACGGGAACTACTCCAACAAACAGCAAAAGAATTAGGATCGCCTAATCATTATGGCTACGGATTAGTCCAGGCACTTCCAGCTATCCATTAGTGCTGTTGAATTTCTTGACTTAATATAGTTCATCATCCCCTTAAAAGAACTAAAGCTCTTATGCTTTAGTTCTTTTAATTAGGGTAGTTAAGGGATCGGCGGTATTTCTTACGTCCACGTCTAGGTACTTGCTTATGAAATAATTTTTACATAAAAAGTACGATTCCGCGGCCCGTCAAATTCGCAAAAATAAATTCCTTGCCATGTTCCCAGAAGCAAACGTCCATCTGCAATAATTATATGCTGTGACGGACCTACCGTACTTGCTTTCATATGCGCTGCTGTGTTCCCTTCTAGGTGCCGATCTAATTTGTGCTCCCAAGGATACACTTCATCGAAGCGACGAAGCATGTCCCGTTTCACATCGGGATCAGCATTTTCGTTAATCGTAATTCCCGCCGTTGTATGTGGACAATACACTATGGCAGAGCCGTTTGTGATTTTATTTTCATTAATAAATTGTTGTACTTTATGTGTGACATCGATCATCTCATCACGAGAACTTGTATTTAAAGTGATTTTTTTTAGCATCGGTTTCTTCCTTTCTTCTATTTTCCAAAAAAAGTAGTAATTGAATTTTAGCATAGTGGAGCACAATCTGAAAGCAGGAGGGGACGTTTCAATTTGCACGAAAATGTAATTAACTGTAAAAAAACTTACGTATTGAAGGTTTCAATATGCAAAGAAAAGTAATAAATGTAAAAAACGTGCATATTGAAAGGTTCAATGCGCAAGAAAAAGTAATTAACTGTAAAAGTTGTGCGTATTGAAGGTTTCAATGTGCACGGAAAAGTAATTAACTGTAAAAAGTGTGCATATAGGGTTCAACATGCAAGAAAATGTAAGTAACTGTAAAAATGGAGCGTATTGAAGGGTTCAATGCGCACGGAAAAGTGAATAACTGTAAAAACGGAGCATATTGAAGGGTTCAAAGTGCACGAAAAAGTAATTAACTATAAATCTCATGCATATTAGGGTTTATTCTATTAACAGAAGTTACAGTGACCGAGAGAGTATAAATCATATTTTGTAAAAGTGACGAGTCTATCCCGCCCTCCACTGTTATATTTATTCTTTTCCGGGAAAGCGCAGGATATAACATTTTCCAACATAGTTATTCGACAAATCGATCAGTCATTCATTTCTAGTCTAATCGTAGGGTTTCTAACCTTTTTATGAACAATCTACACGAACAAAACATAAAAATAAACAAATGATTTTAAGAGGTGTATACCTATGACTAATCATGCGTCATTAGAAATAGTCGAAGAGGTTATTCAAAGGCGTTTTAATGAAATTTTAGAACATAATGAGAAGGAAAATTTTGATAAGCTCCCTGGGCTAGTTGAAAGCTTAAAAATTATTAAAGAGGTCAATAGCGCTCGAAAAAATAAATAATTTAAGCGCCCTTAAATCCTTCCTGTTAGTACAACTACTAACGGTAAGGATTTTTTTATTTTACTAAAAGTTATGTAACACCCCCTCTAAAATAATGAACGACATACGTACAGTTCTTTTAGCATGTGTTTTATTGCATTTTTTTCACCATCAAAAAATTTTGAATTATTCGGTACAAAATAGATTGAGGTATTCGCGTAATTCTGCGATAACTCATTTTTTCCAATGCTATTACTACGAACAAGGAAGGTGCTTAAATGATGAACATAATAAGTAAGATGCGTCGGGTAGTTATACCATTATTAATTGTATTTATCGTTTTAGGGTTAGTTGCCGCAATCACGTTAACTAAGTTTGCCATCGATGCTTCAAAGTTAGATCTTAGTAAGTTAGAAGAACCGTTACCAAAGCCTACGGTCATTATTGATAAAAATAGCGAGGTAGTTTCGGAACTATCGTCAGCAAGGTTTACGTATGTGCAATTATCTGACATACCTGAAGAAGTCATTCATGCGATTGTCGCTGTTGAAGATCAACGCTTTTTTGATCATTCAGGGGTTGATCTTCGAGGAATTGCAAGATCGGCTTGGCGAAACTATCGAGCGGGTTCGGTTGTTCAAGGTGGAAGTACAATTACTCAGCAGCTGGCGAAAAATTTATTTTTAACTGCAGATCGTACTTACAGCCGAAAATTTCAAGAAATTGTTACGGCCTACAGAATTGAACGTGAATATAGTAAAGAAACAATTCTCGAATTATACTTAAATCAAATTTATTTTGGAGAAGGAACATGGGGGATCCAAGATGCGGCGAACATTTATTTTGGAAAAGACGTTCAAGACATCACTTTAACGGAAGCGGCTCTTTTGGCGGCATTACCGAAAGCACCGACTCACTATTCACCATTTCAAAATGAGGAGAAAGCGAAACAACGTCGTG
>SKOL01000154.1 GCA_007120055.1 Anaerobacillus sp. | reverse complement strand
TGGCTCGATTTAGGTAATTATGAAATTCACTCAACTAAAAGAAATTTATTATATGCTGTTTTATGAAATGATCAAAGGTGGTATATCATGAAAGAAATATTAATTGGCATTTTAGCTTCTATGTTCTTCGCTGTCACATTTATTTTAAATCGTTCCATGGAACTAACGGGAGGAAGTTGGATATGGAGTTCATCCTTACGTTTCCTATTTATGCTCCCTTTTCTATTATTAATAGTACTGTTAAGGAAAAATTTAAAACCAGTTATTAATGAAATATTAAAACACCCCTTTCAATGGTTGAGCTGGAGCTTTGTTGGATTTGTTTTATTTTACGCACCTTTAACCTTTGCCGCAGCTTTTGGACCTGGATGGTTAGTGGCTGGTACGTGGCAATTAACGATTGTGGCAGGAGTTTTAATTGGCCCACTATTCTTCAACACAATTGACACGAACGAAGGACAATTAAAAGTAAGAAACAAGCTACAAACGAGAGCACTTTTGGTTTCTTTCCTTATTTTATGTGGGGTAGCTCTTATACAACTTCAGAATGCCAATCATTTAACATTGTCTGTAGTGGCAGTCGGCGTGTTACCAGTTGTAATTGCGGCATTTGCTTATCCATTAGGGAATCGAAAAATGATGGAAATATGCGGAGGTAGATTAGATACGTTTCAAAGGGTATTTGGAATGACGTTAGCTAGTTTACCGTTTTGGATTGCCCTTAGTGTTTTTGGTTTTGTAACAGTAGGTGCTCCTTCGACAGATCAGCTGTTGCAAACATTTATCGTAGCCATTAGTTCAGGAGTTATTGCGACCACGTTATTCTTTATTGCAACAGACAGGGTTAGGAACCATCAAGGAAAATTAGCTGCCGTAGAAGCAACACAGTCAACACAAGTATTATTCGTGATTTTTGGCGAGGTTGTATTACTTTCAACACCGTGGCCTAGTGGTTTAGCTACGGCTGGCATTATGATTATAGTACTAGGGATGCTCCTTCATAGCTATTTCACACAAAAATTGGGTACTAAACCCACTCCTGTGCCACTCTATAAAAAAGAAGAACAAAAGCTTTAATATAGGCACTGTGGTCACTCCCCGAAAAATATTGTTTCACGGGATAAGTCGATTGGTCAAAAGTTTTTTAGTTGACACTCCAATCAATGTTTCGTTATGGGTTCCTGACCCCCAGTGCGTTAAAACTTTAACGCACTGGGGGTCAGGAACCATTTTCAAGAGATGAGGTGCGGAGTATCGCGACTTCATTCTTCTGGGGCAATCAAAAATTTTACGTGTGAGGATTATATAAAAAAGATCAAGGCACAACTAGCAGTCAATAACCACTAGTTGTGCCTTCTTTCGCGCAAAACTTCCGATTGTCCCCTTATAGAACCGTCCCCGCGTCCCCACGTTTTTAATGAAAGAACTGAATGACTTTGGTAAAGACATGTTGTATTTTTTGGAAGATTACATTTGGGAACGGAGGAACTTCATCGATTTTTAACTCAATAGATTCTTGACTCAACAATACGATGTTACTTTTTTTTTGAAGCTTCTCCAGCCCCATTTCATGAAGGGATGTACTCCTCACTTCGTCAACTATGTCCTCTGCGGATTCAGTATCTATAGACTCTTCCTCTATTTTACCAATTTTTGTTTCTCCTGAATGGAATGAAAGTAAATCCCACCTATCTATTAATTTACTTACGGATTCACGATAATAGCTCCCACCTAGATGATTGTATCCGGCATTTGCTATGTCATATAAAAACTCCTCCGTTGCTTTTTCATCACTCCAGCCATCTTTTAATCGTTGTTCATATGCATCCCTTGCAAAAACATATCGATCATTTATAAGTAACGTCCCAGCTAAGAATTTAACTGCTTCCCCGTAGCTGTCAAATTTTCGATACCAATTGTCTCGGCGCTCTGATTCATCAAATACGATACGGTCCTCTCCAAGATCTACTAGGATAGGAATTTCACGGTCAAAATCTTCATCTGGTTGGCCTTTTAATTGCCATGCATTTGATGAATCCCCTCCCCACACTTTAATACCAAATAAATTATTGGCATAATAAGCAATTCTCGTTGTTCCATATCCACTCTCAAGGGCAGCCATTCCAATAATAGCAGCTGCTGGGATCCCCCACTTTTCATTAGCTTTTACGGCATATCTCGAAATTTCATCAATAAAGCTCTCCTGTTCGTTTGCTGACGGTCCTTCAATCAATGCTAAATAAACATGAGTATTCCTACCCAACTCTTTATCTTCATTAGGTGTAGGGGAAAACTTCGAAAAATTATCTTCTGCATAAATGATGTTATTAATAGACTGTAAATTAACCATGAAAAAAAGTAGAATTATAGAAATACAAAACTTAAACTTGATTCCTCTCACACAAAAACCTCCTTAATATCATTCATTTTAACTTTAGAAGGGTTATGTTCAATGCTTAAAATTTTCCAGGATGAAATATCAGTCTCTCAAAAGCACGCCAGTCCTGTTGAGCGCCTATCACTCCCCGAAATTTCTTGTTCACAATATGTTTCACAAAAAGCAACCAGTTTGGAGAATAAACAATTTTCTTTGTTAGTTCTTGTCCAATCACACATGTGATAACAATCAGTTGAAAAAATGACCGAACTATTGATGAGAAACC
>SKOL01000205.1 GCA_007120055.1 Anaerobacillus sp. | reverse complement strand
TTAAAAAAAGAAACAAAAAAAGAAGGGCTAAACATTGTTGTTTCTTCAGATGCTATAGAAGGTGCTGCTAGTATTGAGATTAATGGTACAGGCTTAGGCACTGATGGAACTGCACAAATTAGTGTAGTTATTAAAGATGAGGCTGGGAATGAGCTATCGAATGATACTTTTGATTTTGCTACTGCTGCCGACACTCAAAACTGGACATATGATAACCATGGTATTAGTTTTACTCTTACTCATACAGATGCAGTAACTTTGGGAATGACACAAGATTTAAAGACGGAACAAGTAGATGTTACAGAAGATCAATCAGCTAACTTCCAAATCGGTGCAAATCAAAATCAATCTCTAAATCTTTCAATCAACGATATGCGTTCAGAAGCACTAGGTATTAGTGGTGAAGCTGAGGAAATTACATTCATCAATAGAGACGGGATTGAAGAAACAGTAAGGTTAACTTCAGCTACTGATGTAACAGATGGTACGAATGCTGTTGGAGTTGAAAGAGCGCTTGATGTTTCGAGTCATGAAAATGCAACAAAAGCAATTACAGTTCTTAACAATGCGATTGAAGCAGTATCTGCTGAGCGTTCAATGCTTGGTGCGACTCAAAACCGTTTAGAGCATACAATCTCTAACTTAGACAATGCGTCTGAAAACTTACAAGCAGCAGAATCTCGTATCCGTGACGTTGACATGGCTCGTGAAGTAATGGATATGACTAAGAACAACATCTTAGCTCAAGCTTCTCAAGCGATGCTTGCACAAGCGAACCAAGCTCCACAATCAGTACTTCAGTTATTAGGTTAATTTATAAGCTACTTAAAAGACTCTGGCCAATGCTGGAGTCTTTTTCTATGCCCGCGTTTATATTAATTGTTCACAGTGACTCCCCGAAAAATCTTGTTTCACAGTAATGTTTCACAAACATCAAATAATCATTAGTGTAGCCTTTGGGTAGCTTATTTTATCTTTTAATGAAAAAATGTGCAAAATGGTTATAGTTTTCTTTAAATGATATAATTAGAGCAATTAATTTTTGAAAGTAGTGATCATAGTGGAAAAGTACGTAGATGTGATGAAGCAATCAGTAGAGTTATCTGATACGTTATTAGAAGGTTTACAGCATATCCAAAAACTTCTCGGTGAAGGAAATGCTGAACAGACGATTTACATGTTCGAAGATGTGTTGTTAGCTTATTCGACGATTGAAGGGTCGATTGAACCAATCAAAGAGGAATTGAAAAATGAAGAACTAACCACATCAGCTATTAAACTTAAACAAACATTAGAACTTGTCGTATCTAACTATGAAGCAAAAGACTATAACAAGGTTCAGGAAGTGATCCAATTTACATTAGTTCCGCAGGTGAAGAAGTGGAAGCAGCAACTACAAGGGGCATTTCAACCATATTAATTATTCACAGTGACTCCCCGAAAAATCTTGTTTCAAAGGGATGTTCCACAAAAGGTGAAACTGTACATGGAAATATAATAACAAAAGGGGGCGTTTAAACAGAAAACGTCCCTTTTAAATATGTAAACAAAGCCGCTGTCTAACTGTCCCCTATACTAAACTTATACCCGGCGCCTTTAATTGTCTTAATAAACAGTGGTTTTGCAGGGTCCTCTTCTATTTTTTTGCGAATGTTACTAATATGAACCATCACGGTTCTGTTATCGCCGTGGCTTTCCGTGCGCCAAAGTGCTTCAAATAGCTGATCGGTGCTAAAGACGGTATTAGGACTTTCGGCTAATAAAGCTAATAATTGAAACTCCTTAGGAGATAAAATCACAGGCGTCCCCTTTACTTCCACTGATAAACTCGCTAAATCGATCGTTAAGTCTTTAAATGTTAAAGTGTTCGTTTGCTCCTTGATCGTCTTTTGTAACATTCTGTTTCGACGCAACTGTGCTTTCACTCTTGCTAGCAACTCTATTGGCTCAAATGGCTTACTCATATAGTCGTCACCACCGGCTGTCAAACCTATTGACTTATCAAGTGGGTCTCCTTTACAGCTTAAAAAAATGATCGGTGTCATTAATTCATTGCGGATCTCTTGGCAAACCTCGATTCCGTCTAGCCCCGGGAGCATCATATCCAAAATAATTAAATCTGGTTTAGCGGTGAGCGCCGTTGTTACTGCTTTATTCCCATCTGCAGCTGCAATCACTTCGTAACCTTCATTTTCTAAATATAAGGTAAGGATCTCTTTAATGTCTTCATTGTCATCGACAATTAAAATTTTTTCCCCAGCCAAAACAATCCCCTCCATTAGATTATTGATCTATGACTCTTTCTACGATTGGCAGCGTAAAATAGACATGACAGCCTTTGCCTAACTCACTATCAACACCAATTTCTCCCCCGTGGTATTCAATAATTTCTTTTGTTATCGCAAGGCCGAGGCCACTACTGCCTGTAATCGTTTGTCGAGCTTTCCCGACTTTATAAAACCGTTCAAAAATATACGGTACCTCTTCTTTCGGAATTCCTGTTCCGGTATCGGTAACTTTTATAAGTAGTCTTTTAGAACGACAAGTGCTTTTTTCCGCATCTAAATGCGTCGTGCAAGCGACCTCTTCATTGGCCTCTACAATCCGGAAGCTAAGTTCAATTTGCCCCCATTCAGGCGTAAACTTCAATGCATTACTTAACAAATT
>SKOL01000687.1 GCA_007120055.1 Anaerobacillus sp. | reverse complement strand
TTGGTCTCGTAATATGTCTCTATCTTCTGTTCCGAGTAGTGCTCGTTTAATTCTCACTTCCGTTGTTCTTTGACCAATGACATGCCGTTTTTGAAAATTAGATACACTTAGTACAATATTATTCTTATCAACAACTTGTACTTCTGCGTTGTCTATGGAAAAGAATTCACGCAAAATAATATCGATATCGGACCTTAACGTCGGTGACGCTTCATCTCTCGTTTTCGTCATTTCTTGTTCGACTAGATTAGAAAGTAGATTCGCCCTTTCATCAAGAGTTTCAAAGAAATTTTCGACAAGCTGATCTTCAAGTTGTTTCGTAAAATAAACACCAATCACTTGCATCGCAATTAATATGAGTAGCACATAAATAATCACAATTTTTACATGTATCGATTTAAAAAAACCGACTTTATTCATAACGGTTAGCTCTCCTCATGATTCTTTAAATAATAACCTACTCCTCTACGAGTAATAATCCAGTTCGGATGACTTGGGTTATCTTCGACTTTTTCCCTTAATCTTCTTACAGTTACATCTACAGTACGGACATCACCAAAGTAATCATAACCCCAAACAGCTTGTAGTAGATGCTCTCGTGTCAACACTTGTCCGATATGTTTCGCTAAATAATAAATAAGTTCAAACTCACGATGAGTAAGTTCAATTACTACATCACGTTTTGTCACTAAGTAAGCATCTGGTTCAATAGTTAATGAACCAATCTGCAGTGTTTTCTTATCTATAGAAGCTTCTTCACCTTTTTGCTGTTGTCTTCTTAAATTTGCTTTTACTCTAGCTAATAACTCTCGTGTACTAAAGGGTTTCGTAACATAATCATCTGCACCAAGCTCTAACCCTAGAACTTTATCAATCTCGGAATCTTTAGCAGTAAGCATAATAATTGGCATATCATACTTCTTCCTTACTTCTCGACATACTTCCATACCATCTTTAAGAGGTAACATAATATCTAATAAAATCAAATCCGGATTCAGGGCAGTTACTTTTGATAACGCCTCTTCACCATCATAAGCACACTCGACAGAAAACCCTTCTTTCTCAAGACTAAACTTTAATATATCTGCTATAGGCTGCTCATCATCAACAACTAAAATCTTTTTATCCATCGTTCCTCTCATCCCCTAAATAAAAATTTATATAGTTTAATGAATTTCATAATTCATGATTCTCGCCACTACGATCAATATATAGTTGCGTCAAAACCATTCGCAAACTTTATATTGCATGATGTGGCTCATTTTTGGTAATTATGAAATTCACTCAGTTTAATGAATTTCATAATGCTTATTTAGCTTCGCCATGATGCTATATCTAGTTAAGTTAAATCGTTCTCAACTAGATATAGCTTGATGTGGCTAATTTATCTAATTTATGAAAAAACACTTAGTTGAACTTTCTCATTTTTAAGAAAAATTTCACAGTTTTAAAAACTGACTTAAACATAGTTTATCATATTATAGTTTTGTAATCTCACTTAAAAGATATATAGGGTTTAGTAATTTCAAGAAACTCGGCCAGTATAAATGTTATTTTCATACAAAACGTTCATGACGATTTATCGTCACCATTTAATATGTACCCGCAGGAGCATCTCTTATTAACATGAAGAGTCGAGCGAGGTTCCTAACCAACAAACCAACTAACTACTAACCAACTCATACATAATAAAAAGGGTGGCTCCTAAGCTAGAGCCACCCTTTGTTATATTTTATAGAAGCTTAAAATGATTATCTATTAAAGAAATCCATTGGATTTCTTAATTGTCCATTTTGATAAACTTCAAAGTGTAAATGAACACCGGTAGAATTTCCCGTCGAACCCATAACACCTATTTTCTGGCCTTTTCCGACAGTTTGCCCAACCCTAACATCAATGGATGATAAATGAGCATATAACGTAGTCATTCCATTATTGTGATTAATTCTAATCGTATTACCATATCCACCACTCCAACCCGCAAATGATACTGTACCATTATCAGCAGCAAGAATGTTTCTATTTGTAGGTCTAGCAATATCAATTCCATTATGCATTCTTCCCCAACGCATTCCCATAGGACTTGAAACATATCCACCTACAGCAGGCCAAGCTAATTGCCCCGTTCCTCTCGATGGAGATACTTTCGTTCCTCTTAAAACAACACGGTCAACTGGTTCCTTTGTTATATTTTCACTAATAATTTCTCTTTGCACCGTTCGACCATTTTCCCGGGTAATATTATAACTGACGACGCGCTCACCCTTTTGTCCGGATTGTTGTACTTTCGTGTCGCCACGCCACATATTTGCATCATCTTCTGTTTTCGTTTGAAATGGTATTTCTTCTTTTACTTTTGATGTTTCCTCAACAATGACCTTAACAGCCGGCTCATAAACAGTAACATTAAGTTCATCACCGATTTGCAACAACGTGTCCTCAGTAATTGATGTATTAAGTTCTAAAATTTCTTGAAGTGATAGGTCATGGTCAACAGCAATAGAACCTAGTACATCACCTGGTTCGACAATATATATATCATCCTCTAAAGTTCCTAAGTTTAATTGTTTAACTGCATCTTTAATAGATAAAACCTTTTCAGGCTTAGCAGCTACTTTAGCTGTTTCTACCTCTTTAGATAATTTTACATCTAAGATAAGCTTTTCTCCAACTTTAAGTTCATCGAACACTTCATTTTGTTGTTGAGCTTTTCTAACAGCTGATAACTCTTCCTCCGTGACGTATTGAAGCTTTAATTTTTCAATAACTTCCTTAAAATCTTCCATCGTCCGAACATAACTAATTTCCTCTCCGTCTACTTTTAGAGCAACGGCTTCCGCTTGAATGGTTAGTTTATGTTCAAGCTTTTCGATTGTTTTGCTGTTATTAGCCCGAGAGCTAAACACAACTTCTGGAATTAAATCAAGATCTTCCCCAACAACTAATTGTAAATCGTCATAATCATCGCTAGATTTTTCTATTAAGTTATTTATTAATCTCTCGACTGGTTGCTGATTATCAACAGAGCCGATTCTCTCACCGTCAATGTAGACGTGATAGATTGTGTCTAGATTGAGTTCTGAATGACCATTAGCTTTTACACTATCGTTATGTACTCCTGTTAATAGCGCTACTGCACAAAGGCTTGTCCCAATGGTTTTTTTATATTTATTAGTAAACTGTTTTGCAGTTCTAATGCTATTCGTTGTCAATTTTTGAAATGTTTCTGGTAGACGACCTAACCAACTCTTACAATCTTTCATGGTGGTTTCCTCCTACACCAATAAATTTGTTTATTTTATCAAATTATATATATTCCTAAACTATTATAAACCTCTGAAATCAGTCTTTAACCTATTGTATTTTACCATATATCAAGTTTCCGTGTGTAGAAATTTATTTAAACGTAATATAACTGTATAATTTGTGGAAATTTTTTCTATATAACATAAATAAAAGTCTATCAATATTTGATAGACTTTAGTTTCATATATAGAGTGCCGGCCAGAGGACTTGAACCCCCAACCTACTGATTACAAGTCAGTTGCTCTACCAATTGAGCTAGGCCGGCAGTTAATGTTAAATGGTGGCTCGGGACGGAATCGAACCGCCGACACGAGGATTTTCAGTCCTCTGCTCTACCGACTGAGCTACCGAGCCATAATTTATTTTTCCCACCGGGGATTTTTCTACAGGTTCTGCCTAAGCTACCTTAATTGGTACTAATATTTCACAAAATAAAAAATGGCGGACCCGACCGGGGTCGAACCGGCGATCTCCTGCGTGACAGGCAGGCATGTTAACCACTACACCACGGGTCCACTGAATATTTAACTTCATTCTTCTCTTTGTATGATTTGCTCCTGAGCGCTTCTTGCGTCGCTTACTCGTCGTAAAACCACACTGAAGTGTTTCGAAGAAGTTTACGGTTTGGTTGCGGGAGAAGGATTTGAACCTCCGACCTTCGGGTTATGAGCCCGACGAGCTACCAGACTGCTCCATCCCGCGATAATATAAAATTAGATCATACTGTTTCTTCTTCTAAGTGTCATTTCTTAATTTGTCCGACAAGAACTATTATAACCAAGTTATTTGCTTTTTACAACAGTTTCTCGAAAAAAATAATGGTGACCCGTACGGGATTCGAACCCGTGTTACCGCCGTGAAAGGGCGGTGTCTTAACCACTTGACCAACGGGCCACTAAGAAATGGTGAGCCATGAAGGATTCGAACCTTCGACCCTCTGATTAAAAGTCAGATGCTCTACCAACTGAGCTAATGGCTCATCTCTTAACGACAAGAATAATAATAACATATTAAAAAAAACAACGCAAGTGCTTTTGAAAAACTTTTTTGAAATAATTTATAATTTTTTTCGCACTATAATAAGATAACGAATTACAATAAAAAAATCAAGTAGAGGCTGCCCTAAATTTTATGCTCGTAACAAGATACCTTTTAAAAGAAGTGGATAAAAATTTCCACTTCTTTATAAGGGTGACATCCTTTTTAGGACTTGCCTCTATATTTCTTTAAGCAAATACTCCTCTAACAAGGTTTGTTTGATTACGATCCGGTCCTACTGAAAAAATCGTCAATGGAATACCTGTAAGTTGACAAACACGTTCAATATAATGACGTGCATTTTCAGGTAGTTCATGAAGTGATTTTACTCCAGTGATGTCCTCTGTCCACCCTGGTAATTCTTCAAAAACAGGCTCACATTCTGCTAACACTTTTAAGCTTGCTGGGAACTCATTCATGATTTCGCCTCGATATTTATAAGCTACACAAATTTTTAACGTCTCAATACCGGTTAAAACGTCAATTGAATTTAATGATAAATCTGTAATTCCACTAACTCTTCTTGCATGGCGGACAACGACACTATCGAACCAACCAACACGACGTGGACGACCTGTTGTCGTTCCATACTCATTCCCTACCTCACGAATACGGTCGCCTACCTCATCATTTAACTCAGTTGGAAACGGACCATCACCAACACGAGTTGTGTAAGCTTTTGAAACCCCGACTACGTGATTAATTTTCGAAGGCCCAACTCCAGAGCCAATCGTCACTCCACCAGCAATGGGGTTAGATGACGTTACAAATGGATACGTACCTTGGTCGATATCTAACATAACGCCTTGAGCACCTTCAAAAAGCACCCTTTTTCCATCATCAAGAGCATCGTTTAAAACGACTGACGTATCAACCACATACTTGGCGACTTGCTGACCGTACTCAAAATATTCTTCCAAAATTTCTTCTTTCGTAAACCCTTCAACCTCATAAAATTTCTCAAACATACGATTTTTTTCTTTTAAGTTACGCTCTAACTTCATTTCAAACTCTTCTCGATCTAATAAGTCGGCAATTCTTATTCCAACACGAGCCGCTTTATCCATGTAAGCAGGACCAATGCCTTTTTTCGTAGTCCCAATTTTATTAGCACCTTTACTTTCCTCTTCGACAATGTCTAATTTCAAATGATAAGGAAGAATAACATGTGCTCTGTTACTAATTCTTAAATTACTCGTATCTACGCCTTTATCATGTAAATATTTTAACTCTTCAACTAATGCTTTAGGATCAATGACCATGCCGTTTCCAATTACACAAGTTTTTTCTTTATAAAAAATTCCTGATGGGATTAAGTGTAATTTGTACTTTTTACCGTCAAATACAATAGTATGACCTGCATTGTTACCACCTTGATACCTTGCTACTACTTCTGCCTTCTCTGATAAATAATCAGTAATCTTTCCTTTTCCTTCGTCTCCCCACTGAGTTCCCACTACAACAACTGATGCCATTATGTACACCTCCGCATTTTATCGTCGATATCTATTATTTACTTTCATTTTCACAAAAATTAAAAATACTTAATTCAATTAAAAACCATAGTTAGTGTAACAATTTACTTTGTTAAAGTCAATAAAACCGAACAATTTTGTTGTCGATTTGTTTATTTGTTCGTGAAATTATCATAAAATATATTATTAAATGCTCTTTCTACAAAGTTTACTGCTATTAGCTTCTTGAGTTGGCACCGATTATCTAGAAAGTATGGCCATGCTTCGCATAACCTCTCCCGTAAACATAAAAAAATGATGACTCAAACGAATCATCATCTTCAAATTAACGGTTATCAATTTTTTCTGGGTACATGTCATGGTTAAATAAGCGTTGTTTCGCCATTTCTTCAAACATTGTTCCTTTTTTGCCATAGTTCGCATAAGGATCGATAGAGATACCGCCTCGTGGTGTGAATTTCCCCCATACTTCAATATATTTAGGGTCCATTAACTCAATTAAATCTTTCATAATAATGTTGATGCAGTCCTCATGGAAATCACCTTGATTACGAAAGCTAAAAAAGTACAATTTCAATGATTTACTTTCGACCATCTTTTCACTAGGGATATACGATATATAGATCGTTGCGAAATCAGGTTGCCCCGTTTTAGGACATAGGCTTGTAAACTCAGGAAAATTAAACTTTACCCAATAGTCATTATCAGGATGCTTATTTTCAAACGTTTCTAAAATCGTTTTATCATATTCAAATTTATATTCAACATTTTGATTTCCGAGTAATGATACTCCCTCTAATTCTTCATCTTTTCTCAACTGAAAACACTCCTATTTAAACACCTTTTTTATTGCCCCAAATTAAAGCATGTAACTGAGGTAACACTCTTACTTCATTTAAACACGGATCACTAATCACTTTGTTTGTGAGCCACTCAAACTTCCTCAATAATTGAAGCGCAAGTTGTTCGCTACACTCTGTCACCAAATCATCATTTCCGACTTGTAAATAAAATGGTACGTCCGGAAACTGTTTGTGAACCTCTTTTGCATATTGTAAGTCATTCTCATCAAAAATAACCACTTTTAAGCTAACATGTCCGAAATTTATTCTCTTCGTTAAACGTTCAAGAATAACGTTTAATCGCGAAAAATCTGTTTCCATTTTACTACTTGGCGGCTTCGGTGAAATCGTTAAATCATCGATCGCTAACATCCACTCTTGCCAAACACTGCCTTGCGTTTCAAGGCCCACTTTAAAACCTAAGTTTTTAAGCGTATCAATAAGTTCGGAAAGTTGCTTTAAAAGAGCCGGGTTTCCCCCTGAAATCGTCACATGCTTAAAGTTTCCAAAGCCAATCTTCTTCAATTCATCAACAATTTCAGCGGTTGTCATCAATTTAATGTCATCTTTACCGGTTCCATCCCACGTAAAAGCGGAATCACACCAGGCACATTCATAGTCACAACCCGCAGTACGAATAAAAACTGTTTTTTTTCCAATAACAGCCCCTTCGCCTTGAATCGTCGGGCCAAAAATCTCTAA
This sequence comes from Anaerobacillus sp., assembly GCA_007120055.1. The sequence continues at coordinate 2,905 of SKOL01000687.1, read as the reverse complement.
TACAGGTAAGTTCATTCCATCCACTCTCTTCTAGCTTCTGCATAGCTCGTTGGAGTTTCATAAAGACGAATGAATTCAACTTGTGGTTTTAATGATTGAAATTCACTTGTTTTTAAATAATCGACCGTTTTTTCGTAAATCCAAACGACCATATTCTCTGCCGTTGTATTCATCGGTGGCAACGTTTCATTTAAATAGCGATGGTCTAAATAAATTTCGATTTGTTCTTTCCAAATCTTTTTGATATCACCGAAATCAATCGCAATACCAATTTCATTAGTAAGCGAACTTATACCAAAAACGACCTTATACGTATGACCGTGTAAGTTTTTGCATTTTCCTTCATAGCTATGAAGGTGATGTGCTGCATCAAATGTAAACTCTTTACTTACTAATACACGCTTATTATGATATTTTAGCTCTGCATGTTGAATATCTTCACCAAGCTTTTGTAATTTATCAACGATCCGAAAACCAAATAGATTATTGCTATTACTGCACATCGGCTTTACCCCCTTCTTTTTCCGTTAAAAACTGATGTAATCCTTCACTACGAAGTTTACATGCAGGGCATTCGCCACAGCCGTCACCAATAATCCCGTTATAGCAAGTTAATGTTTTTTCTCTAATATAGTCAAAGGCACCGAGCTCTGCAGCAAGCGCCCACGTCTCTTTTTTATCAATCCACATAAGTGGTGTATGAAGGACAAAAGGATAATCCATTGCTAGATTTAATGTGACGTTTAATGATTTTACAAACATATCACGGCAATCTGGATATCCTGAAAAATCGGTTTCGCATACACCTGTAATAATGTTTTTTATTCCTTTTGATTTTGCCATAATCGCGGCAAACGATAAAAATAGATGGTTTCGTCCGTCAACGAAAGTTGTAGGTAAACTACCGTCCTCACCATCTTTAATCTCAATGTCATCTCTTGTCAAAGCGTTTGAAGTTAGCTGATTTAGGAGACTCATATCAATTACAGTATTTTCGACTCCAACCTCAGCACAAATCGCCTTTGCTACTTCAATTTCTTGCTTATGCCTTTGATTATAATCAAACGTCACCGTTTCAACTTCATCAAAGTGCTTTAATGCCCAAAACAGACAAGTCGTTGAATCTTGCCCACCACTGAACACCACCAATGCTTTTTTCATATTTAATCACTCCTAGTTTTTTTTAACGAGAGGAGATTGCGAACTCTCGAATTTAATTTGAAATTCACAATTTACAATTAAAAATTCACAATTTGCTTGGGAGAAGCTACGGAGCAAGACCAAAAAATCATTTTAAAAAAATCATTTTAAAAAAATCATTTTAAAAAAATCAATCTTGCTTTTTAGAAAAAGGCTGCGAAGCAAAACCCTCAGTCATTTTACATTTTAAATTGTGAATTGTAAATTATACATTACAATAGTTTAACAAATCTACTTATAAAAATATACGTTAAACATTGGTGAAAAATACAAAAATCCCCTTCTCGTCTTCACTTGGACACAAAAGGGGAAAAGTTTTATCGTCAGGCACCGACGGGTGAACCTTGATCATCGAAGCGGCGCTCTAAGTTGACGAATTTATTATATTCTTTTACGAAAGCTAGTTCTACGGTACCAACTGGACCGTTCCTTTGCTTTGCAATTATGATTTCAATAATATCTTTATTCTCCGATTCTTTATCGTAATAGTCATCACGGTAAAGGAAGGCAACAATATCAGCATCCTGCTCAATACTTCCTGATTCACGAATGTCAGACATCATTGGACGCTTATCTTGACGTGACTCAACTCCACGGGAAAGCTGTGACAAGGCAATTACTGGTACTTCTAGTTCTCTTGCGATCGCTTTTAATGACCTAGAAATCTCTGAAACTTCTTGCTGACGATTTTCACCACTACGTCCATCACCGCGAATAAGCTGCAAGTAGTCAATTAAGATCATTCCTAGACCTTTTTCTTGCTTCAACCTACGACATTTAGCTCGGATGTCATTAACTTTAATCCCGGGGGTATCATCAATATAAATCCCTGCTTTAGACAAGCTCCCCATCGCCATCGTTAATTTCGTCCAGTCTTCCTCTTCAAGTGAACCGGTACGTAAGCGCTGTGCATCGATATTCCCTTCTGCACAGATCATCCTCATTACAAGCTGAGATGCCCCCATCTCTAAACTGAAAATCGCTACATTTTCATCTGTTTTCGTAGCAACATTTTGAGCGATATTTAAAGCAAACGCGGTTTTACCTACGGAAGGTCGAGCGGCAACGATAATTAAGTCGTTACGCTGGAAACCTGCCGTCATCCGGTCTAACTCAGAAAACCCTGTTGGTATTCCAGTGATATCCTCAGTACGATTTTGTAATTGCTCGATATTATCATAAGCTTCAACGAGAACATCTTTAATCGAAATAAAAGCACCTGAATTTTTCTTATGTGATACTTCTAATATCGTTTTTTCTGCCTCATTAAGAATAGTATCTACTTCATCTTCTTCTGCATAACCTTCAGAAGCTATATTGGTTGCCACTCGGATTAAACGTCTTAATAACGATTTTTCTTCAACAATCTGACTATAATAATCTACATTAGCTGCTGTTGGCACTGCGTTTGCTAAATCACTTAAATAAGAAACGCCACCAATTTCCTCTAACCATTTTTTATCTTGTAAATCCGCAGTTACGGTTACTAGATCAACTGGCTCTCCTCTTTCGGCTAAATGGATCATCACACTATAAATCCGCTGATGTGCTGCCCTGTAAAAATCTTCGGAAGTTAATCTCTCAGATGCGGTTACTAAAGCCTCTGGTTCAAGGAAAATCGCTCCTAAAACTGCTTGTTCTGCTTCGATATTTTGTGGCGGAGTGCGGTCAGCGAATAAATCACTCATGATGGTCACCTACCCTT
>SKOL01000470.1 GCA_007120055.1 Anaerobacillus sp. | reverse complement strand
AATTGATTTTATTGAAGTGTTAGCAGATACAGGAGGAAACGCAATAGAAAATGCTGAACTTTATCAACAGTCTAGGCAACTCGTTGAAGATCTTCAACTCATTAATAAAACCTCCCATCAACTAAATTCTAATTTGAGGCTTTCGGAAACGATTAGTTATATGACCCAGCAAATTACATCATCTTTTAGCGCTCAGGAAATTGGCTTTTTTATGTTTCGGCCGAATGGAGATATAGAAGTTATTGAAGGAAGCACAAGCTTTTTTTTCAAAGACACGAATTTATCGGATATAAAAGCTTTTTGCGACCGAATTAAAAAAGATAAAGATGCGTTGTTTATTGGTGACCTTGCTTCAAATGAGCCTCATTTATTAAAGCCTTACCGCTCTTTTATCGCTGTTCCGATGATTCAAAGTGGTGAATTGAAGGGCGCGGTAATGATCGTTCATGAACATGCATATTATTTCTCCTTTAACAAGTTCAAGCTTCTGCAGTCTTTAATTCATCATTCGACGTTAGCATTTACGAATTCGATGCTTCATGAAGAATTAGAAAAACTAGTGATCACTGATCACTTAACGAGACTATATGCGAGAAATTATTTAGATGAAAAAGTTCAACAGTCGATGAACCAAGATGCTTATGGTTGTTTTATATTAATTGATATTGATAATTTTAAACAAATTAACGACATATACGGCCACCAAGTTGGTGACGATATTATTATTCAAGTCGCAAATGTAATAAAGAAAAATATTAAAACCTCTGATATTGCAGCAAGATGGGGTGGAGAAGAACTCGCTGTTTATTTATCGAAAGTTGATCAAGAAGTCGGTGTAACGGTTGCGGAGCGTATTCGTGAAAAATTAGCCCAAGAAACGAGTCCTCGAGTGACCGTATCTTGTGGTGTCTCTGAGTGGAAGCAAGTTGATAAAGATAAATCGTTAAAAACATTATTTAATCATGCAGACCAAGCATTATATACCGCAAAACGAACAGGTAAAAATATAGTCGTAGTTTTCGACGAAAATACATGCTATATGTAGAAAAGCGGAAGCGCCTTGGGCAGCCCTGAAAAGCGTTGGAGAGCCAGCGCTGGTTTATCTCCTCTTGAGACGTATCTCCGAGTTGATAAACATCGGTGGATCGAAACGATCGAAGGGCTAGGCGCTGAAGCTAGACACCTTTCTAAGTTCAAAAATAATTAACCTCTTATTTTTTTAAGAAAAGCGGAAGCGCCTTTTAAAAGAGTAGTGGTTTGAGATTTGGAAGTGAAAATCCAACTCGAGCCATTACTTTTTTTGTTGGTTAGTTAGCTAGCTAGTTGGTTTGATGGTTAGACAAAAAAACTGATAATTCGGTTAAAGTTAACAAACTTCGATTTATATAGTGAGTTTTAAAGTAGAGTTATATCAGTTAATGTAGAACTTTTTTTACTGTATGTCGAGAAGAAAAGGCAGGAGTTTGATGCTTTATAATTAATTAGTTAGATAGTTGGTTAATATATAGTTTGCGAATGGTTTTGACGCAACTATATATTGGTCTTAGTGGCGTGAATAATGAATTATGAAATTCATTGAGTTAGCTAATTTGACTTGATTTTTAAACGAATCTTTAAAAGGAGGGATTTCTACAGTGGATAAAGGTGAAAAAACAAAACGTAAAGTGATGGATGCAGCTGTATCTTTATTTAATGTAAGAGGGTATAGCGGTACTTCAGTACGCGCTATTGCAAATGAAGCAGGAGTGAATGGAGCGCTAATTTCTTATTATTTCGGTAATAAACAAGGTCTTCTAGAGCAGTTAATGATTGATTTCTTAGAAAACTATACTAACATCGTCGAAGAGAGTTATAAAAAGTTAGAATTAGTTAGTGCGAAAAGATGTCTTTATACAATCGTAACCGACTTACTTAAATATCAACAAAAAAATCACCATCTGGCAAGATTTGTTCATCGGGAAGTAACCTTAGATTCGACGTTAGTAAGAGAACTGATGATGACCTATCTAATGAAAGAAAAGCATTTTGTGAAAGCACTTGTTGAAGCGGGAATGAAGAAAAAAGAGTTTAGGCAATTATCCTGCGACTTCGTTGTAATCCAATTACGAGCTTTGTTAACGATGCCCTATTCACAACCGCAGTACATTAGAGAAGTCTACCACCTGCAACCGCATGAAGAATATTTTGTACAAAAGTATATTAAGCATATCGAGCGATGGCTAAGCGAATTTTTATATAACGATATTAGTGAAAGTGAAGAACTAAAACTTAATAAAATAGTTTCGAATAAATAAGGTCGAAAGGTATGTCCAACCTAATTCCTTTTAAAATAGAGATAGGAATTAAGGAAAGCATTATCTTTTGATTTTTTTTGTAGAAAAAGTAAAAAAATAAGTCAAAATTTGTTTATTCATGGTATCATGTTAATATCGAAAAATATTATATTTTTTTAAAGTAAAAGAGGGTGGGACAAAAGTGTCTGACACCACGCGGATCCTACTAAATATAGACGTAAAGATTTATCATATATCTATATTCGGTGTCTAGCGGTGTCTGACACTTTGTTTTGTCCCACCCTCTATAAAATAGCCTAAATTATACTAATTGAGTGAATTTCATCATTACCAAAATTGAGCCACATCACGCAACTATATATTGATCTAAGTGGCGAGAATAATGAATTATGAAATTCATTGAATTATTATAATAATTCAATGAGATTATAGTTTTTTTATATAAACAACTTAGGGAAGCAGGAAGGGGCATTAGAATGGAGTTTTTTATTTACGGAGTTTTAGCAGTTTTTTTAGCTATTATTATATATGGCGCCTTATCAAGAAAAAGGATATACAATGAGGTAGACCGCCTTGAAGCATGGAAAATTCAAATAATGAACAAACCTATCACCGATGAAATTGCAAAAATTAAAGGGCTTAATATGTCTGGTGAAACAGAGAGTAAATTTGAAAGTTGGCGTAATAAATGGGATGAAATTATTACGTTAAGACTGCCTGATCTCGAAGAAAAATTGTTTGATGTTGAGGAAGCGGCAAATAAATATAGATTTGGCAAAGCGAAAACCTTAGCTAGCGATATTGCAAACGAGTTAAACGATATTGAAGTTAGTCTTCAAGAAATGATGGATGAGATTAATTTGTTAATACATAGCGAGGAAGACAATCGAGAGCAAATTGACGAAATACGTTCTCTTTTTAAAGATTTAAAAACATATTACTCACAAAATAAAGGCACATTAGGAACGACCGCATTTGCCTTTGAGACAAAAATGACGGAAATTGAGCAAACGTTTCAATCGTTTGAAACTGCCACAAAAGAAGGAAACTACTTCGAAGCTCGAGAAATTTTGATGGTGATGAAAGAAGAAATTTCCCATGAAAAGTGGAAGATGGACGAAGTACCCAAACTACTCGTACACATAGAAAGTGAAATTCCTTCACAGTTAGAAGAAATTTCACAAGGAATTAGAGAAATGGAAGAGGATGGATATATCCTTGAGCATTTCTCATTTAAAAATGATATTAGAAACTTAAAAAAACAATTACACAAAATGTTACCGTTTCTTGAGGAAGGAAATATCGAAGCGGCGGCGATACCAATTGGCGACATGTTTAAAGAGATTGACCAAATATATGATACTCTCGAACAAGAAGTTTTAGCTAAGCAGTACGTTATTACCGAAATTCCAACAATAAAAGATGAAATGTCCTTATTCGAAAACGAAATTATTGAATTAAAAACAGAGATAGAAACCGTTAAATTGAGCTATCATATTCCTGAAGAGGAAATAAAACTTCATTTGAAGTTAGAAAAGCAAATGAAGGAATTAGCTAATAAATTAAAAGTGATCGATGATTGTATAGCTAATAAAAAACAATCTTATATAACGATAAAAAAGGCGATCGAACAATTTACCGAAGAATTAGAAGAACGACGTAGCACTTTAGCTGAATGTAATGAGAGTTTAAATACATTACGTAAAGAAGAACTAAAGGCTAAAGAAACATTAAACGAGTTAAAAGGGAAAGTTCGTGAAGGGCAACGGTTAATTAAAAAAAGTAATATCCCGGGACTTCCTCATTCACTTCTTATTAAAATGGAAGAGGCAGAAACTAGTCTAGTCGCTGCTAATGAGAAAATGGAGCAAATCCCCCTTGTTATTGAGGACGTTAACTCTTCAATCGAAGAGGCGTTACAAAGTGTAAATGATATGCATGGTATAATAACTTTTACGATTGAACAAGCATTAGCTGCAGAGCGAGTCATTCAATATGGAAACCGTTTTAGAAGTAGTTATACGTTTATTCATAATGAACTACAAAAGGCAGAAGAACTTTTTCGTATATACGAATATGAGGAAGCCCTACAAACTGCCTATAATGCCATCGAGCAAGTCGATCCTAATGTCGTAGAAAAAATTAATTCTTATTCTTTAGAAAAGGTTTAGCAATTGTGCTAAGCCTTTTTAAGTGTCTAGGAAATTATAAATACAAATTATTTGTGGACAACATTTTAACACGAAAGGTGTCTAGCTCCAAGACACTTCACTGAAATTGCTACAGTGCAAGTTTTGCGACGAGTAATCGCAGGAGCAGCGCCTAGCTTCTCGAGCGTTTCGGTCCATCAAGATTTGCGTATTCACGAGGGTGAATCGAAGAGGAGGCAAAACGTTGCTGGCCCTCCAACGCTTGTCGAAGCTTACCAAGGCGCTTGCGCTTTTATTGGTTGACCTAGTTGTGATGCTATTTAATTCCTAAAATAGTTATGATATTATATTTTAGACACTAAAGAAGTACAAGTAAGGTAATAAAAAGGAGTTTAGTGATGATTTACTTTGATAATAGTGCCACAACAAAACCTTATAAAGAAGTCATTGAGACTTACCAGAAAGTTTCAGAAGTTTTTTTTGGTAACCCCTCATCATTACATACGTTAGGGAAAGAAGCAGAAAAGCTTTTGGACCAAGGGAGAGATCAAATTGCTAAACTTCTACAAGCCAATAAAAAAGAAATTGTTTTTACTTCTGGTGGAACAGAAGGAAATAATTTAGCAATCAAAGGAACGGCATTACAACACCAAAGTCGGGGAAAACATCTAATCACAACAAAAATAGAACATGCTTCTAACTATGAAGCTTTTCAGCAATTAGAAAATCTAGGCTTTGAAGTGACATATTTAGATGTTGATCAGTTTGGAATTATATCTTTAGAGCAATTAAAAAGCTCTCTTCGCGAGGACACGATTCTTGTTACGGTAATTCATGTGAACAATGAGCTAGGTTCCATTCAACCTATTAAAGAAATAGGAGATATTGTTAAAAAATACCCGAAGTCCTATTTTCATGTTGATCACGTACAAGGAATAAGTAAAGTACCACTTTCTTTGCAACAATGTCATATCGATTTATGTACAATCTCTGGCCATAAATTCCATGGCCCGAAAGGAACGGGAGTACTGTATGTCCGTGAAGGTGTAAAGTTATTTTCTTTATTCACTGGTGGTGTACAAGAGCATAATTTAAGAGCTGGAACAGAAAATATTCCAGGGGTTATCGCTCTAGCTAAAGCGTTAAGAATGTCGATGGAGAAGTTTGTTCAAAATAAAAGTCACCTCGAACAACTTCGTGATTATTTTATAAAGTCACTTAACGACGTAGAAGGAGTTATTTTAAATAGTCCTATTAAAGAAGCAGCAGCTCCGCATATCGTAAATTTTTCACTGCCGAAATTGAAACCAGAGGTTATTATTCAATCATTAGGAGAACAGCAAATGTATGTATCGACAAAATCAGCTTGCTCATCAAAATTAGCTGAGCCAAGTAGAGTGCTTATGGAAGCTGGTTTAGGAGAAGAACGTGCACAATCTGCAATAAGAGCAAGCTTTTCGTATCATAATACAATAGAGGAAGTTGATGCTTTTATTTCAGCTTTGAAAAAAACAGTTTTACAATTAAAAGAAGTAATGAGGTAATAAAAATGAACTATAATCATATTGTTATTCGCTACGCTGAGTTAGCATTAAAAGGAAAAAATCGCTCTACATTTGAAAGACGTTTACAAGAGAACATTAAAATCGCGCTTAAATCATTTCCAAATGTAAAAATTGAACGCACATTTGGAAGAATGTTTATTCAACTAAATGGTGAAGATCATACGCAAATCGCCGAAAAGCTTTCAAAAATTTTCGGGATTCACTCGTTTAGTTTAGCGGTTAAAGTTGAAAATGACCTTGATAAAATTCGTGAAGGAGCACTTAGTGCAGTTCATGAAATAATCGAAGGTAAAAAGACGTTTAAAGTTTCTGCCAAACGTGCTAATAAAGGATTTCCTATAAGTTCTAGTACGTTAAACTATGAAGTGGGGAGCTTTATTTTAAGAAATACAGAACAGTTGAAAGTAGATGTTCATAATCCGGATATCGAAGTAAAAGTCGAAGTTCGAGAAACAGATACGTACATTACATGTGCTGTATATAAAGGATCTGGAGGCTTGCCGGTAGGGACAGGTGGAAAAGTAGTCTTAATGCTATCTGGTGGGATTGATAGTCCTGTGGCTGGGTATTTAGCAATGAAGCGTGGAGTAAAAATCGAAGCGATTCACTTCCACAGCCCTCCATATACAAATGAACGAGCGAAGCAAAAAGTCATTGATTTAACGAAAGTTTTAACTGAATATGGTGGGAAAATTCGGCTTCATGTCGTTCCTTTTACAAAAACACAAATGGAAATTCATAAAGTAATACCGGCAAACTATACAATGACGATTATGCGTAGAATGATGCTTCGCATAAGTGAAGAAATTGCAAGTAGACAAAAAGCATTTGCAATTGCAAATGGTGAAAGTTTAGGACAAGTTGCTAGCCAAACATTGCATAGCATGCATACTATAAATGAAGTGACGAATATGCCGATCATCCGTCCGTTAGTAACGATGGATAAGCTCGAAGTCATTGATGTAGCTAAAAAGATTGGCACTTATGATCTTTCAATTCTTCCTTATGAAGACTGCTGTACGATCTTTTTACCACCTGAAACGAAAACAAAGCCACAACGAGAAAAAGCTAATAAGTTTGAAGAGAAGTTAAACATTGAGGCGTTAGTCAATGAAGCAGTAGAAAATATTGAAGTAATTGATATTATTCCAGGCAAAAAAGTGGAAGAGCAGTTCGACGAATTATTGTAGTTGATTTTTCTTGAAATTACCAAGAAAAAAGAAGTATTGATTCACCCCTAAGTACACATCATATGTTTACAAAGGAGGTGAGATACAGTGCCAAACAACAATAGTTCAAACCAATTAGTAGTACCTGGTGTACAACAAGCTCTAGATCAAATGAAATATGAGATCGCTTCTGAGTTTGGAGTTCAATTAGGACCAGATGCAACTTCTCGCGCTAACGGATCTGTTGGTGGTGAGATTACTAAGCGCTTAGTTCAAATGGCTGAGCAGCAAATGGGTGGGCAACAACAATAATTAAATAAAAATGGCTGTGAGAGGTGACACTTTTGTCACCTCTCTATTTATTTTGGGGATAAATTATTTTGCAGTAGCGTCTTTAACGAGTCAAAACTAAATTAAATTTTTCATAATATTCAATGAATTTCATAATTCATTATTCTCGTCACTAAGATCAATATATAGTTGCGTTAAAACCGTTCGCAAACTATATATTGTTTAGTGTGACTCGATTTTGGTAATTATGAAATTCACTCTATTAATGTAGCTAAGCAAGATTGATCAATTATTTTTAAAAAAATTAAATTTTCTAAAAAATAATATTCAAAAAAATCATTATATTCTGTATAATAGGAATTGTACTAATTTATTGAGGGGGAGAAGAATATGGATCGAAACCAATTAATTGCTCCGGAGACATACAACATTTCGCAAGAGTTCGAAAAGTTTACTAAAGTAGATCGTTTAGCAGTAAAATTTTTAACTGAGCAAGGTGAGGAAAGTTCTATCACATACTCAGAACTAACTGCAAGAGCGAACCAGTTTGCAAACGCTTTAAAAGCTCAAGGCATCGAAGAAGGTGAGCGAGTGCTCGTTCTGCTTCCGAGAAGTATTGAAGCTTACATTACGTATTTTGCATGTTTAAAAGCTGGAATCGTTGTTATCCCTTGTTCTGAAATGCTAAGAGCAAAAGATTTAGCATATAGAATTAACCATGGGGAAGCAAAAGCAATTATCTCTTACCACCTTTATGTATCGGAAGTTGATAATATTAACGAAGACATTCCTACTTTAGCTTATAAATTTGTTGTAGGTGACAATGTTGATGGTTATTTAAGACTTGACGAGCTTGCTAATGAGCAAAGTAAAGAATTTGAATGTGCGAAGACAACTCGTGATGACATGGCCTTTTTATCTTATACATCAGGAACAACTGGTAACCCTAAAGGTGTTGTACATACACATGGTTGGGGCTTTGCTCATATCGAAGTTGCTTCAAAAATGTGGTTAGATGTAAAAGAAGGAGATGTAGTTTGGGCTACTGCAGGACCAGGTTGGCAAAAGTGGATTTGGAGTCCGTTCCTATCAATTTTAGGCTTAGGGGCTACTGCACTTGTTTACCAAGGTAAATTTGATCCGAATAAATATTTACAACTCTTACAAGACAACGATGTAAATGTATTATGTTGTACACCTACAGAATATCGCTTAATGGCAAAGGTAGATAATATTAGTGACTATAACCTATCTAAATTAAGAAGTTCAGTATCGGCTGGTGAGCCACTAAACCGTGAAGTAATTGACACGTTTAAGCGTGAATTTAATGTGGATGTCCGTGATGGTTACGGTCAAACCGAAAACACACTTTTAGTAGGAACACTTTTAGGAATGGAAATTAAAGCAGGTTCTATGGGGAAACCAACTCCTGGTAATGAAGTAGCGATCATTAATGAAGATGGCAAACCTGTTGCTCAAGGTGAAGTTGGCGATATTGCCGTTCATAAAGATGCACCAGCTTTATTTAAAAAGTATTATAAAGATCCAGAAAAAACTGCGATGGCGTTCCGTGGTGATTACTACGTAACAGGTGACCAAGCAAAAATGGATGAAGACGGATATTTCTGGTTTGAAGGACGTAATGATGACATCATCATTAGCTCAGGGTATACAATTGGGCCATTTGAAGTAGAAGATGCATTAACAAAGCATCCAGCTGTTAAAGAGTGTGCGGTTGTTGCTAGTCCTGACGAAGTACGTGGTAATGTCGTTAAAGCGTTTATTGTGTTAAGAAATCCTGATATCGCAGGAGAAACTCTAATTAAGGAACTTCAAGAGCATGTTAAAACGTTAACAGCTCCTTACAAGTATCCACGTAAAGTAGATTTTGTTAGTGATCTACCAAAAACAATTTCAGGAAAAATTCGTCGTGTGGAATTAAGAAAGAAAGAACAAGAGCAAGCATTAAAAAGCTAATTGAATGAGTGAAATTTTTAATACCAATAAAATAGCTACATTAACATACCTAGTGTGGCTAAATAAGCATTATGAAAACTCATAAATAAAAAGCAGACGGCACTTTTAAGTGTTAGTCTGCTTTTTTGTTACGGGGGCACTTCCGCTTTTTTTTTGTCGAGCTGCGTCGCCTAGGTCCTCGAAAACTTCAGACCTACCCAAGGCGCCTCCGCTTTTCTTTGTCGAGCTGCGACTCTTAGCTTCTCGAGCGTTTCGACTCTCTGTAAAGAGGCAAAAAAAGCGCCTCTTTACAGAGAGTCTCCAACGCTTGTCGAAGCTACCAAGTCGTCTCCGCTTTTTTCCTTACAAAAAGGTTTTTTGGACTCTTTGGAAGAAGGAGTTGTTTTTTAGTTTTAACATTTTTACTTGTTTATCTGCTATGTTTACTTTTATATCGTGGCAATGTCTGATGCTTAATGCTTCGTTATCTGCACCGATAATTGGATGATCATTTCCATCTTGAACGACTTTTAATGTAAGAGTGCTATCTCCACTTAAAATTAAAGGTGCTCCGAGAGTTCGATATTCGTTATTATTAAGTGATGATATTTCTGTTAATTGGATCGCTTTTAGTCGAGGGTCAACGACAGCGCCACCGAGAGATTTATTATAAGCCGTACTACCGGTAGGTGTAGAGGCGATTAATCCGTCTCCGCGGAAAGTTTCAAAATGCATATCATCGATGTATACATCAATGACAAACGTTCGAATAACGTTTGAGCGGATAGAGCATTCATTGAAACAATAAAAAGGTTTTTCGCCATTAACACTGACTTCGATGAGGTT
>SKOL01000173.1 GCA_007120055.1 Anaerobacillus sp. | reverse complement strand
TTAGATGTAATTTGCTATTGTTACTTCACTGCATATGATGTTCCACTTTTCACCGCTACTGACGTTTAAAATACTTAAGTCTAATTCACATAGAATTTTGTTGTTCTTTATTCCGTTTCCATTGTTTCACCTTAGTGACATACCCCTTTTTGGTTTTAAAAAAGGGCCAAATTTTTCTGAAAGATACTACGGTTAACCAGCTAATAATAATAACGAGTATTGGTGATGCAAGATAGATCCATGGCAGATAACCTTCAAAATCCTTTACTTCTTCAAATGTGATAAAACCGATTCCGATAAAAGCATTTAACATGATTAGTGGAAAGAAAAAATAAGATACTTTTTCTAAGCTACTTGAGTTTTTTGCTTTATTATGGTCATCAATCATCGAAACTTGATCGAGTACTTCATCATGCAACTTCTCGGTTTCAAAAATATGCAGCCATCTTTTATACTTGTCCATCCCAATTTCATCATTTGTTATCTGGCTGTACCATCCCTGAATAATAAACTCGAGTATAATTGTTCTTAATTTACTGATACTTTTAAAATCACCGTTCGACCCAAACTTTGAAAGCTTTTTAGAAAAATCCATCAAACAGTAACGTTGGTGTAAAACAAGGAGAAAAGAATCAAAATCAACCGTCTTATTAATATCTTCAAGCGTTTTTAACTGCGAAACATAAGCTTCTTTTTCATTTTCCGTCATCTTCTCTGTATCTTGATTAATGATTAATTGTGAGCTTCCGTTTTTGGTAAAACCATAACCTATATACTCGTTAAGGTAATAGAACATATTTGCCGAATTAATCATGTTGGAGTTTTTTAAATCAAACGGCTCTTTCCATAATGTATTACTTGATAATTTATAAATGATTTCTTCTTTAGCAGATTCATAATATGTTGCTGGATCGAGTAGTACGTTAGGAAAAATAATCCCTTTTTCACATGTGTTTAAATCTAGACCGCTATTCTTAAATACCTCAGCATACTCCAGTTGTAGGGCGTGTTTAATATATTTTTTCTCACAAACTAATTTATTCATTTCAATAAATTCTTCGAGAAATATCTCAGAATTATTTTTATTCCTTTGCAGTTCAGTATCAAGAATTAAAAAGCCAACTCCATATTTAAAAATTACTAGTTTTACTTCTTTTACATTCACGCTGTATCGCGCATTGGTAAAAATATGCTGTTGATCTGCTGGAATACATAGATTATGAACGTCTATATTTAGATTAAGTCTAAACTCTCTACAGTAGTCACTTAGCTCCGAATACGATTTGTCTTCATCTATTCCGAATAAATACTTTTTAATATAAGGCCTGAAATATTCATTCCGTCTTGAACTTTGATTGGATTCATGGATACATTCGGTGTTTTCTAAACCAGCAGTTTTTTTGCATATCGTTTTAAATTTACTATAATCAAAAGTAAAAGGATGAACGACTCTGCTGAAATTTTTTATAAGTTTCGGTTCTGTATAATTAAGTGTTACTTTCTTTATCTGCTTTCTCGTTAACAAACTTCCTACCCCTGGAGCATCAACAATCGTGTAGTCATGACTGCTTCCGTCATACCAAGGATCCATATTGTTACACCATTCCTCGTGCTTATATCGTTTTTTTGATCTGCTCCGCCACTTCCCTTTTTCGTCACCGAAAATCTTTTCTTCTGCTTCTAATTCTTCTAATTCCAAAGACTTCCCTAAATTTTTCAGTGTTACTTTACTATAAGGATCTACAGAGATAATCACTCTTCTTGTTTCTTTAATCTTGTCCTGTGTGTCTTCATTAAACAGTTCAAGAGTTTTCGGTATTGTTTTTTTATTTTCGGCCGGTATAAAAGTGAAGATATAACCCGTTCCTGACGGAGAATTTTGATCAGACCTCGCCCACAGTTTATGTAATGAACAAGATGGGACAGAATTCCAAACGAGTCCATCCACCTCTATTAATGTAGTGTGATCATCAATCTGAGGCAAACGTATTTTATGTTTTTCACAAATCCCATTTGCCAAATCTGCCTCATATTTTTGGAAGTCAGCTTTTATAATCTCTTCTTCTTCTGAGAATGGGTGATCTCCACCTAAAATGACAAAACTAGAGACACTCTTTTCTGTGTCTGATAGCAACTTTAATCTTTCAAATAAATAATCTATCAGCTCAAGGCCTCGTTTCATTACAGCGGTATCTTTCATTCGGTACATATTAAACCATTGTTCATTCTTATGATATTGCTGATACTCAAAATTATTTGCTAACTTTGCCTCAGCTGTATCTCCTATGACTAAGCTAATCGTATACGGTGTCACAATATTCGCAGGGGAAATTTTTAATTTACCAGAGTCAATCAGCTCTGAATACTCCACAATTTCTTTGGAGTTATCAGGCAATGTGCCTGTTAGCAATATTTCCTGGACCAAATACGCTGATGCAAAACAATCAAAATCCGGCTGCTGATGTAAAACAATCGTTACTTCGGAACAATGCTCACAAATATTTTTTACCAAACTTGGGTACACCGATAGAATACCGGTTGTACTTTTATATATTGTATTATCAACCTCTATCCCGTTTTTTAAATGATGATGGTCTATTACCCCTTCTGTTAAGAGGTTTCCAACATCTAAAATGACTGTATTTTTTATTGGATAATTCTTAATGTGACTTCC
>SKOL01000369.1 GCA_007120055.1 Anaerobacillus sp. | reverse complement strand
GTTAGGTACTTCTTTTCCCCCAATTTTGTTAGTTTAAGTACATTTTTTCACAACGTAGCTGTTTGTCTCATAAATTCTAACATAAATTCACAACAGACAATCCTTTTATCTGTATATGTTAATTTAAAAATGAGCCACAATAGCAATTGAAAAGTGAGCCACTTTTGATAGAAAATATAACCCTAATATAATTTAGGGGGATACATCAGGAGTGATTACATTGAAAGATAAACAAAATATTATCAAATATTATTTGGAGGGGATGAGTAAGAGACAGATCGCAAAGACACTAAGGAAATCTAGAAATACAGTAGCTAAATATATAAAGGAGTTTGAGAAAAGTAAGCAAGTGGATGTTCGCGATCTTCCGATCACAGAAGAAATTATGAAGCCACCTACTTATAAAAAAAGAAGAGGTAGAAAGAATGTTCTAACCGAAGAAATTAAAAGTCTTCTACTAGGTTTTATTAAAGAGAATGAATGGAAACGAAACCATTACATGAGTAAGCAACAAATGAAGATTATTGATATGCATGAAAAGTTATTAGATAAGGGTTATAGCATTAGCTATACAACCGTAAGAAACTTTGTTAATAAAGAGGCAGCGAAAACCAAAGAAGTGTTCATACGCCGTAATTGGGAGCCTGGTCAAGTAGTAGAATTTGACTGGGGAGAAGTAAAGCTAGAGATTGACGGTAAAATCAAAAGTTATTCACTTGCCGTTTTCACTTTACCATATAGTAATTATCGTTTTGCTAAACTTTATGAATCTGAATCACAGGTTTGTGTACTTGATGTACATACTAGACTTATAGAGCATTTAGGGTTTATTCCAAGTATATTTACGTATGACAATATGAGAACGGTTGTAAGATCATTTGTTGGAACAGAAAGAACGATCACTGATAGTATGATCAATTTATCGAACTATTATCAATTCAAAATACGATTATGTGAGCCTAGAAAAGCTAATGAAAAAGGTCACGT
Source organism: Anaerobacillus sp. (assembly GCA_007120055.1). Next base: position 1,691 of record SKOL01000369.1, on the reverse strand, counting down.
TGAACGGAGTGTAGAGTTTATTCGAAGGAAAGCATTTTCATCACTGCATACCTTTTTAAGTTTACTAGAGGCAGAGCAGCACCTTTCAAATACAATAGAGCGACTTAATAACAGACTTCATCATCAACATAAAGAACAACATAGTGAATTAATTAAAAAGGAAAAGGAAGTGGCAAATCCAGCTATTACACCATTCGACTGTGCAGAATTAATAGAATGCCGAGTGGATAAGTATAGCACGGTGGTTATCAAACAGAACCATTACTCTGTCCCTGAGGGACATGTTGGAAAGTTTATCAAAGTAAAAGCTGGAGCAGAAAAGATCAAGCTTTTTATAGATGGGGAATTTGTAGCAGAGCACCGACGCAACTGGAGTGTACATCAATGAGAAATGAATATTTATCACTACTTAAAAACATTTAAAAAGAAAAAAGGTGCCTTGGTTCAAAGTGAATGTTTGAAGCAAGCACCAAAACAAATAAAAAAATTATACACGGATTATTATATAGGAAGAGAGAAAGAATTCATAGAGTTACTCTTTTATATTCAGGAAAAAAACAATTTGGAACATGTATTGAAGGCAATTGAACAATTAAAGTCAGTTCGATTAGGATATGTCACAACAGAAAGAATTCTATTCATATGTGAGCAGTCTACTTCCTCTGGAGGCTATTTACTTCATCGAAATGAAACAACACAACAATCAGAAAACAATATGAAAGCCTACGCAACAATGTTTCTTCAATCTGAGGAAGGAGTTAAACACTGTGGATAAAAAACAACAAGTTATTGAAATATGTAAAGAATTGCGCTTACCTAGTATTCGCAAAATGGTGGAAGAAGAAAATGAGTTTAATAAACCAAATGAGGCATTTGAAGTATTACTTCAGGTGCTTCTCCAAGAAAAGAATGATCGCTTAGTACGTGCTAAACAAAATCGGATTCGAGCAGCTAACTTCCCTCAGAAGAAGTTATTAGAGGAATTAGTAGAGGATGTTTTGCCAGAACAAGCTAAGCAAAAGTTACCACTTTTAAAATCATTAGAATTTATTAAACAAGGGCAAAACGTCATTTTGACTGGATCTCCAGGCACTGGAAAAACTCATATTGCGACTGGACTAGGTATGGAAGCATGTCTATCTGGATATAAGGTGTTCTTCGCAACAATCCCCTCTTTAGTAAATCAACTAAAAGAGCATCGTTCTGAAAGAACCTTAAGGTCTTTTGAATTGAAGTTTGAAAAGTATGATCTAGTGATCTTGGACGAATTGGGGTATATCTCATTTGATAAAGAAGGAGCGGAGCTTCTATTCTCACATCTATCTTTAAGAGCTGGAAGAAAATCGACTATTATTACAAGCAATTTGTCATTCCTACAATGGCAAGAAATCTTTCAAGATCCTGTTTTAACAGCCGCCTTAACAGATCGGCTAACTCATAAATCGCATGTTTTAAACATGAATGGCGCTTCTTTTAGAATGAAAGAGACTCAAGAATGGATAGACAATAGTGAGGACGTTGTGGCTCAAAATTAAATTGCGAAATGGCTCAATTTTCACTTGCGAAATACATGCTTATGTATGAACGCAACTCGTAACCTTCTCCTTATGTAGCCATCCATATCTAGAAATATCCTTCTCATCCATCGAGTTATACAGTGACTCTTCTGTCCTAATTCTTTATTAGCTCTG
>SKOL01000376.1 GCA_007120055.1 Anaerobacillus sp. | reverse complement strand
GTTTCCGTTCGCGCTTCCACCATTGTTTAAACGTATAGCCAATAGCAACACCGTAAACCAATTCTTGTGTGACCTTCATAATTGCACCACCAAATTGTTGATCGTGTTGTGGCGATAACGGTGGCAGTGCGTTTTCACCGGAAAATAATTCATATGGAATGTCTGAACCAGCTGGCAGACAATACCCCATTGCAATTGACCACGTATTTACATCCGTATACATCGCATATAAAGGCCCACTTGCAAAAATCACCAAAACACATGCAGGAGTAAATAAAACCCCATTTGCGAACATGTAGCCAATTTTCTTCAATTCTGTAAGTTGTTCTGCCATTTTAGGAAAGACTGGGGTAATATGCCACCACATTAAAAAAGCCGCAAATAACATACCGAGCTGATATATATTGTGCAAACCACTATTTGTCATTAATCGATCGAACGTAAACGGCAAATGATAAAAAGAAAACATTGCATTAAATAATATTAATCCCAATAACGGTTTTCCTAACACTTTTAACGGCAATCTAACAATTGAAAATTTCCAAAAAGCTTGTAAAAACCAATGCGGAATTCCTAATAAAAGCAATGGTGGGGCAATTAAATAAACGATTGCCATCGAGAACATATGCATACTAAGCATTAAATGTCCAAGAACATATAGCGGACCGCCAAAACCAAAATAGACGGCTATTAACCCTAAATGAAAATAGACTTTTTTCTTTGTTGGAACTTTTTCGCTATCTTTAAAATGATATCTAAGAGGGCCTGTAATCGCAAAATATAGGCTACTAAATAATAATAAAACAACGATCAATTCCGGTGTCCATATCGTCCGAAATGTAAAAGATGAAAAGAATTGCTCAATCATAACTAACCTCCTATAAGAAAAGCGTAAGGCGCCCGCCTATCGGCAAAAATTAATGTAGTCAAAAAGTCATCTATATTATTTATAACATGAATACGGTGTTAATAGGTATTATTATGTTTTGGTAATTCAATGAAATGTGTAATTTATAATTTACAATTCACAATTAAAAATTATGTAAGATTTTGCTTCGCAGCAAACATAAACACTTAATCAGGTAGATTTGCTTGTTTTACTTCGCAGCATCTCTCCCAAGAATTTTTCTTAATTTTTAATTTTAAATTATAGATTAATAATTAATTTAGACAACTTCTTGTTAAAAAGTTAAAATTAACAAATACTAATGAATTTCATATTTGTAAAAATTGTTTTTCAAGGAGGAATTATGGAACAACATATTATTGCTATCGACTTAGATGGCACGTTGCTCACTGATAGCAAACAAATTTCTGAACGCAATAAACAGGCGATACAAAAAGTACGCGATGCTGGGCATATCGTTTGTATTGCAACTGGTCGACCGTACCGAGCAAGCTCACTGTACTACCAGGAATTAAATTTAAATACACCAATTGTTAATTTTAACGGCGCTTTTGTTCACCATCCACTTCATAAAGATTTTGGTTATTATCATACGCCACTTGAGCTTAATACAGCTAAAACAATTATCGAAACGTGCGAAGCCTTTCAAGTAAAAAATATTATGGTTGAAATTGTTGATGATTTTTACTTAAGGTATTATGACGAAGTATTGATAGAAACGTTTACGATGGGTGATTCTCCAGTAAAGTTCGGGAATTTACACCATATATTAACTGATCACCCAACCTCTATATTAATTCATCCTAAAGATGAGCATGTTCGAGAGCTAAGGAGTTTACTAAAAGAAGCACATGCAGAGGTGATTGACCAACGAGTATGGGGGGCTCCTTGGAATGTCATTGAAATTGTCAAAGCTGGCCTTAATAAAGCAGTAGGTTTAAATAAAATTAGTGAATATTATTCCATTCCTAAAGAGCGAATTATCGCTTTCGGTGATGAAGATAACGACCTAGAAATGATTGAATATGCTGGAGTTGGAGTTGCAATGGGAAATGCAATTGATGAATTGAAATCCATTGCCAATAAAACAACGTTAACAAACGAGGATGACGGTATCGCTTCCTTTATCGAAGATTATTTTAACTTGTAATACTAAATTCTTCCCTGTTTATTATCCGAGCTATTCGCAAAAAATAAGTTTGTACATGTATTCGAAGCATCTAAAGCTTTTTTAGTAAGATGCTTCTGTTTACCTCACTCGGATAAAAGGAGAGAAGTAAAATGAGCAAAAAATCAAAATCAAAACGTTTTGTAAAACAAGGTAAAGATGTTGTTCAGCCTAATAATGAGCGATCGCGTAATGTTAAAACAATGGCTGAGGCCGAAAACCCAAACTTAAATCAAGGTGATTGCTAATGGGAAATCGTTTATTTCAACAAGCCAGAGATGCAGTTGAGCAAGCGGAAATGCAAGTGCAAAGTGCAACAACACCTGAGCAACTAGCTCTTGCTCAAGAAGAAATATTAAAAGCAAAAAATAATCTTTCCTCAGCCTTTGCTCAATCAACAACCGCTGAAAAAAAACAATTAGCTGAACTACAAAATAATATAGAAAATCTCGAACAAACTTTACCTGAAGAAATGAGCTAGTTTTTACAGAGCATTCACACTTTTTAATTGTCTTGAGGATCAATGAACTTTTAGCATCATAGTCATTGATCCTCAAACAGCAAATATAGTATTTCAGTCATGGAGACAATTTACAATTTACAATT
>SKOL01000747.1 GCA_007120055.1 Anaerobacillus sp. | reverse complement strand
TTTCGCCGAACGTAATGTCACCGGAATTGTTGCTGCACTACTCATTGTACCAATCGCCGTGAAATAAGCTGGAAGCATATTTTTAATTAACGTAAATGGATTTTTACCACTGTAAGCTCCCGCTGACACATATTGAATAATGATCCAAACCCAATGTGTAGCGATAGCAAGGAGCAATACGACACCAAATACTTTTAATGTATCAAAAACTGTGCCTTCTGCTGCAAGCTCTGCAAAAATACTCGCAATGTAAATTGGTAAAAATGGAATAATGATTTTTGCAATCACTAAATCAATAATCTTTTTACCTTCGTCAAAAATTGTTTTTAACATCTGACTTTCTGTTTTCGCAATACCAATCCCAAAAATAAAAGCTGTAACAAGAGCTGTAATAACCCCCATTAATGGAGCAATTTCTAGCTGTAAAAACGGCTCAAAAGAAGAACCTTCTGCAATTGGAGACTGTTCCGGTGAGGTAAATGGAATTACAGTAATCGCAATGATGAATGCTACTAGACCGGCTAGGACCGTAGATAAATAAGCAATTCCAACGGTAGTTCCTACAAGACGACCTGACTTCTTCCCTAAACCTGCTACCCCACTAGCAATGAAGAACAAAATAATAAATGGAATAATAAATCCGATAAAGCTTCCGAAGATTGCCTTAATGCTTAAAAGTACACGGATGACAAATTCGGGTGAAATGAGTCCAAGAATAATCCCAATAATAATCCCGGCAATTAGCTTTAAAACAAGTTTCATGTTTTCCCTCCTTAAAATTCATTGTATTTTTAAGAAATACATTTGTCTTTATATTTTAACCGTTTTTTTCGCAATTGCAATACAAATTTATTTTTTCAGAAAAATAAGATAATATATACTGATAGTATTTTACCAGTTCAGAAGTTTAATTTGACGTTAATAAAAAAGGGGCAGTCCAGAATAAAGTGTCATACACTTATCGGACAGCCCTCTGTCTACTTCATTTTATTTTGATTTATTCCTCAATAGATAAAAAAGTTGCTGTTGCTTTGGCTAATAACCTCTCCTGATCATCTTTAAGAAGACATTCGACAAATTGAGCTTTCCTCCCCTTTTTCAAAAAGGAAGCTTCCGCAAATATTTTACCGCTTTTTGCTGAGCGAAAAAATTGTGTTTTTAGTTCTAGTGAAACCCCTGGACGTTCTGCAAACGCAGCACATAAATGCCCCATTGCCGTATCAGCAATATATGTAATCATTCCGCCATGTATGAAACCAATCGGATTAAACATCAACTCAGAAATTGGTACTTCGATCCGAACGACCTCGTTTTCTTCATCGTATTCAAAATCAAATTTTAATAATGAATACATAAACAACTCGCCTGTCCCTTCTTGATGTGTTTCTAAAGCATGTTCAAACTGTTTACGCATTTTTTCTTTATCCACTCTTAATCCCCCACTCTTCACATTTTCTCTCATTATATAGTAGAAGATTGAAATTAGGAAATTTTGGTTACAACAACTCGTTTGAGTAACTTTTACGAATGAAAAAGGGACTGCCCCATAAGTGTTTGACACCATGCAGAACTTTCTAAATAGAGGGTGGGACAAAAGTGTCTAACACAACAAGGATCCTACTAAATATAGACGTAAAGATATATCATATGTCTATATTCGATGCCTAGCGGTGTCTGACACTTTGTTTTGTCCCACCCTCTATTTGGTGCCTAACGGTGTCACGTTCTTATCGAACAGCCCCTCTAATGTATTGACCATTTTTTTAATCACTTCAGGCTATGTGTTAGTGTTCGTTAATCGAAGGATTTTCTTCTTTATTTTCAATTTCGTTTTCTTCATACCAATCATCGAGTACTTTCGCATCTAGTACTTTATCTTTAACGTAAGCAGTTTGTTTTTTTGAAAAAACAGTTTCCCATGCTACCTCAAGTTCTTCTGAAAGTTTAACAGTTGTCAGTAGTTCTTGCCAGGCAACATAACGTTTGTACCAGAAAAATTGTGGTTGCTCACTCATGTAAGGGTAAAGCGTGTCAAATTCAGTATGCTTGCAATCAATCGTTCGTTCAAATTGGTTTTTCGCCTCTTTTATTTTTTCAATAAAAAATGGCTTTAAGTCTTGATTACTCATAAAAATTCCCTCCCGCAATATTCTTTTCGTTGCTACTGATTCAAATTTTAAGTACTATTTTCTTTCAGTCTATGACTGAAGAATTCATTAGTAAATTTATAGAAACATAATATAACGAATATTCTAACATAAAAACGCGGTTATTGTTGGGCATTTTTCTGACAATTTTTATCGAATTTATCCTTTAAATAAGCCTACACCGTAATAAGATGTTAATGTAAGAACAATTGTCCATAAACCTAAGCTAATCGTCGTCCACCGAAATGTGAGTTGTTTTTTAGCACCAAGAGATATGGCAATGACCACCGCTAAATGAGCTCCTGTAATAATCGGTCCTGATAAACTTAAGCCAGGCAATCCATATTTATTCCATATTTCCACTGCTCTTTTTGTTCTTTTTTTCTTTTTAGTTTTTCTTTTTGATTGCCACGCTTCGTATTTTTCATAAAAATAGATAAGTAAATAAACAGTAGCTAAATTTCCTAAAAATGAAATAATCCCCACTAATAATGGGTTTGCTCCTCGGATAATTGCAAGTGGAATAACAACAGCA
>SKOL01000647.1 GCA_007120055.1 Anaerobacillus sp. | reverse complement strand
AGAAACTCTTTTAATAACATAAGAGGTTAAAAAGGTGTAAAAATATAGTATCAAAAGTTATTAAAGAAATAATAGTATTTGAACACAAAGTAACCATTAGATCTACTCTATTGGGTTACTTTGTGTTCTTAATGTTTAAAGGGGTTTCAGTACCCCATTACTTATTCTAAAATATAGATTGAAATAATAGTGAATATATTGCACAATTTGATATGGGTGTCAAAATATTCCTGATTTTGATCTAGGTCTTGGAAAACATTAGCCTTTCAGAAGAAATCTCGTTTTCTATGATGCGCTTCCTAGCCGCAATACAGCTAAACGGATAGGGGGAGATCAGCTCTATTTTTGTCTTCTAATCAGCACAACAAAACTATCTTATAAAAGGAGTTTATATGACAAAAACAAATTCTATAAATATTATTTCGTTAGTCCAATCATACAATGACTTACCATCAGATATATATCAATCGTATATAGAAAGCAAAGGGATAAAGATAAAAGACTCTGAGATCGAAGATTTACATGGTCTCATTACTTCTATCCAAGATGAAAACAACGGAGAAGAATGGGCACTTTTTAATAACTTCTATGTAGGTTATTCAATAGAACAAATCGGCAAAGAGTTTGATTTATTAAGATTAGGAAGTAACTACATATTTAACATAGAAATCAAGAGAAGTAGCACAGAAGTAAACATCTTGAATCAGCTAAGAAAAAACTCTTATTATCTTGATGCATTACAGAAAAGTTATCATTGTGTAACGTATGAAGCCGAAACCAAAAAGCTCTTTTATTATGAGAAGCAAAATGACTCGCTATCGGTTATTAGTACCAGAGAATTAATAAAATATCTGGAAGAGCAAAAGGTAGAGGTTTTCGATGATATAGGAAGTCTTTTTGATCCGACCGAATACCTTGTGTCTCCATTTAATTCAACAGATCGCTTTATTAACGGTGAATATTTTCTTACAGAGCATCAGAAACAAATTAAAAAAGAAATAAAAAAAATGATTTCGCCTCTATATTCAATTCAAGGAAGAGCTGGTACAGGAAAAACCTTATTAATATATGATTTAGCAAAGGATTTCAAGAATAATGACGTTTCTTTTTCAATCATACATTGTGGGCAATTAAATTCTGGTCACATACAGTTAAAAGCAAAACATGGTTGGCCTATAGTCGAAATCAAACATATCAAACGTAATGAAGATAATTTCAATGATGATTTAGATATTCTTGTAATTGATGAGTCACAAAGAATTGATCTTTCGCAATTCAAAAATATTCTTCGAGAAGCAGATGAAAAAGGCATTACATGCATCTTTTCGTTTGATCCTGCTCAGTGCCTTCATGATCAAGAAATAAGAAATAAAATACCAATCAGAATTAAAGAACGCACTGGATCTCTAAAAACCCATTATGAGTTAACAGGAAAAATTAGAACAAATAAAGAAATTGGTGCATTCATAAAAAACTTATTTAATTTGAACAATAAAACCCCTGAACAGGCCTATAATAACATTGAACTTCAGTATTTTTCGGATATAAATTTCGCTAAAGATTTTATCCAAGATAAAGTTAATAGTGGTTGGACTACGATTAATTACACTACCTCTAGGTTCAACATGGAAGTACTTGATAAATATACATTGTTGGCCGCAGAGAATGCACATACTGTTATTGGACAAGAATTTGATAATGTTATTGCCGTTATGGGAGAGATGTTCCAATATGACGATAAAGGAAATTTAATAAACCGAAGACGCTCATATTACCACTCACAAAGAATGCTATTTCAGATTATTACAAGAACAAGAAAAAGACTTTTTTTAGTAATTATCAATAACGATAATTTGTTGAAGAATATTTTAAATATATTGAAGTGATGTAATCTTATTAGTTGTACATACTTTTAGTTAATTAAAAGATCTAGCTTCTAAAAGTGGCGAGAATATAAATAAGGGTGAAGAGAAATATATGACCATTAGATCTGGTGGTAATAGTGAAGGAATTTATCTCAAATACCGACACCTACCAATCGGTACTCAATTTTATCTAGAACAAATTATTAAAAATTTACTTTGGGAAAAGAATAAAGCAAATGAAGTTATGAAAATATTGAATGATGTTTAAAACTTATAATACTAACCATTACTACAAGTAAAATCTGTTTATGAAAGTGTATCAGTACTTAGTGCCATAATTATCACATATATCATTACCGATAGAGTACAATCTATCAGTAATGGAATAGACTTGCGAAAAACGTTGGTTTATTCCCATTGTTGCATTACCGGTCAGTATCATAACTCAGAGATATAACTATGGTTAATAAGTATGTAATTTGCATGTGTTATGTGAAGTGATACCAAAGTAATGAAGCGGTAATGTGGAATATGAATCGTCATTCCTTAATGTGTAGTAGACTTTATACTGCGCAGTAATTTTATTCTACAATCGAGTTAGTGGAACAATAGTACAAAATCATCATGATAAGAATTCAATAGTGTTTTTATAATTGCTAAAAAGTTTCAAGAGAATAAATTTAAACTCTTTCCATAACATAAATATATTAAGTTTTAAAAAAAGTATAATTTTTACAATCATTTAATGGTATAATTTACCTAAAATCTTAGGGTGATTAACTTGATAAAAAGAGTTTGCAAGTCTTGCGGGGATTTAAAAAATGAAATTGGTTTTTCTGAAAGATCACCAAATAAGTGTAGGGATTGTGTTACTCGTTACTGCTACTATACATATAAAGGTCTTGTAGAATGTCCAAATTGTAAAGTATTACGTGATCGTTTTGATTTTAAAAAGCTCTATCGAAATAAACCAGCTTATAACCAATTTTGTATTCATTGCATTTCAAAAGGGTTTGAACAAAAACCTCAAAATAGTGAAGGTGATCAACGCAAATGTAATGGTTGTTTAGAAACAAAACCAATTACTGAATTTTTTACATATATAAACAACAAAGACAACAAGCCGTATTACAGAAGTTATTGTAAAGATTGCGACCGGAAATATTGTAAAGTCCAATATAAAGACTATTTATATTGTAGAGATTGTAAAAATATAAAACTACGATCAGATTTTACACCTGGTGCTAGTAAAGCTAAATATGTATCAGTTTGTATTGAATGTGGTAGAAAAAACGATAAAGAATATAGAGATAGCTTACCGCCAGAAAAAAGAAGAGAAGCATGGAAAAGATACAAAGCTACCCATGAGAAATACGAAAAAGAACGACTGCAAAAGTGGATCAAAGAAAATAAAGATAAATTTATAGCAATTAGTCAACGTCGTCGAACAAGAGAAAAAAAACTAGAAGATACTCTAACAGGGAAAGAATGGGCAGATACATTAGAGTACTTTAATAATACTTGCTCGGTTTGTGATAGCCAAAAAAATATCCAATTAGATCATTGGATTCCTATTAGTTGGGGGCAAATAGGAAATATAAAAGAAAATGTTGTACCCTTGTGCAAGTTTCATAATATGTCAAAGAAAAACAGAAATCCAAATAAATGGATAACTGTTGTTGATGACCTAATTGAAGAAAAAATAAATAAAGTATATGAATATTTAGCTGATTTAAATCAATTTTCGGTTGATGAATATAAAGTATTTATTGATTTGTGTTATGAGGAACGAGAAAGATCTACATGGAAAAAAAGAAAAGTTAAAAAGCCATAAAGCTAGCGAACGGTTAAAAAGCAAGATTTCAAGAAGAAGGTAACCTTTCAGCTATCTTCTTTTCTTTGAGCTCCTCTCATCAAAACTTCGTGAAGTTTTCTATTACTAATTAGATAGAATTTGATTCCTACTGATTTTATTTTCTTTAATATTATGCAACTAACAGCAAAATCTTGATATATAAGTATTTTTGTTTTGGACTTTGGAAGAATTAATCATTACATTTTTCGTGAAATTACAGGTGAAATTGCTCAAATTAAGGCTAGAAGGGTTGAGGATTAAATGTTTAATGTTTATGACGTTTATTTTATGCCATTAACAAGCCCCTACAATAACGGTAATCTGCGGAACACCCTTATTCAATAAGTCTTTATTAAGCAACATGGAACTGGTATTGTAGGTGATAAACTAATAAAAAACATTTACTGCAAAGTACAAATTTACTGTTCAGTAAATTGTTTATCCTCCTAACTCAACTGTAGGGTGCTTTATTAAAAACGTAAGTCGATTATAGATCGACTTGTTATTTTTTTATAGAAGGTGTCATAACTTAAAAAGTTATGACACTGGTGTAAAGTAGAGTAATGTCATTTCTTATCCTCATATTTATGTCCTTTTTTCTTTTACTTTAGTTTTTTCAAGAATTATTCATGTTCTTTTTAATCTCATAAACAGTATTCCTCGCCACATCAGTCTTTCGATGTATATCCATCACACTCTCGCCAGCTTCAAGCAAGCGAACAATCTCGTCGTAAATCAGTTTGTCTTTACCTGTTGCCTCAGCATGGTACTTCTTCTTTCCACCTTTGAATTTCCCTTTTACTTTAGCAATTTCGATTCCTTCTCGCTGAGCCGTTCTTATTCGAATTCGTTCTTCCTCCACCATCCACGATAATAACGTTAATACAAGATCAGACACAAGCTGCCCCACACCTTCTAGCTCTCGGTACTTTCTTGTATCGAGTATGGGCATGTTTAGTACTACTAGATCAACTTCCTCTTGTATTAACGCTTTCCATTCATCACGAATTTCCTCTTTATTACGACCAAAGCGGCTTAAGTCGTGGACGACAAGAACATCACCAAACCGTAATTTTGATCTCATTTCCCTATATACTGGTCGATCAAAATTTTTCCCTGATTGCTTCTCAGTATAAATCTTCTCGCATCCATACGCTTTTAGTTCTTTAATCTGTCGGTCAAGATTCTGTTCCTGAGAACTAACCCTTCCATAGCCAAATATCATCGATTCTCACACCCTTTCATTGAACAAGTCTGATTGAACATTATAATAACTTGATACTACTACATTTTTGTTTGTTCGTACAGGGTGTACTCTGTGTGAACAGGTAGAAATAAAAAACACTTACACCATGTGATGTTTTTTACCGGTAATGTTGATAGAGAACTTACTCATCTACAAGAGATGTACCACTTGGATGATACCCTGGTTATTCTGGGGAAATGCGGTTGTTGTAACGGGAATGAGAATTTTATACGGTGAAGGAAAATGGATACATTACTGCTAAGACAAATTAGTTAAGGAATTGTGTTCAACAAAAAGTATTGTAGTGTTTAGAAATTCCAAAACATGTTCCATACTTGCGTAACACTTCCGGCAAAAAACATATTTCTCAAACATTAGGATTCTATGGAAAATAGGTATATATGTACATAGACTTGTCTAAAATAGGAATAACACAATGAGCAAATTACTATAAAAGACAAATGAATAAAAAAATTTTATTATGGTAGGGGGGGAGATGGTTGGATAATCTTGAAAGAGAAAATATGGACCTTCATATAATAATAGAACAGCTTCAGGTAGAAAATAAGATACTTAGGCAAAAGTTGGTTGAAGTTAACAATAAAGTTGAAGAAAAAGAAAAATCTAATGTAATTGAAATAAAAAAAAGTATTAGAGATTTAGTTGAGGAAATTGAATCTCAAAGTATTGATGAGGAATTGAAAGAAGAACTGACAATTTTCAAACCACTTGCTTCTTTAACTGAAAAGGAAAAGAAAGTAGTAATCACGCTATGGAAATATAATGGATTAACGGCAAAACAATTACACAAGTTGGTATTAAGAAATATTAAACACTTCCCAAATGTATACAAAGTCTTGCAACGGCTGGAAAGTGAAGGTCATATAAGGAGGATAGGAAGAATGTATAAATCAAAATACAATCTTGGCCCACGGAAAAATAAAGGTCATGTATACGTTTTAAAAGAGTTTCAGACGAATACCTATAAAATCGGTAAATCAAAAAAATTGGAAAAAAGATTGAAACTATTTAATGTAAAATTACCATTCGAGACGGAACTTATTACTAGTGTTGAGTTTAAAGATTACGACCTTGCGGAAAAGTTAATGCATGAAAGATTTGATAATAAACGAGTCGGAGATACCGAGTGGTTTCATTTATCAGAAGAAGATTTGAAAATGATTGAAAAACGAAATTTACCTCAAAAGATATTAAATTTAATCGTTGATAATAATTAGAGAGATCCCAACCTGTTGGATACTCTCTTTTTTTGGCATTAATTAATAGAAAGATTCCCATTTTTGATAAAATTATTGATGTATATGATTGGTAAAATGCATAGTAGACCGATACTGCGCAACAAAAGTCATCTTTTTAGAGGACTTTATGAAATAATGACTTATGACTTAAGCAAACGAACCAGTTTATTGGAACAAGCTATTTCTACTGTTGTGACGCTATCAGGCAGAATCTTAAAGATATTATTTCTTGACCATGTACTATGGTACATGGTTTATAATTGCTTTAGAGGTGGAAATAATGAATTACCTAATTAGTGAGCTTGCCGATAAGTCTGGTGTAAATAAGGAAACAATAAGGTATTACGAAAGAAAAGGATTACTATCTGAACCCGCAAGAACAACAGCAGGTTATCGAATATACGCAGATGATTCTGTTAATCGCATTTATTTTATTAAGCGAATGCAGGAGCTTGGATTTTCTTTAGGAGAGGTCGATAAATTACTGGGTGTTGTTGATAAAGATAATGAACGATGTATGGATATGTATGAGTTCGTTGTAGAAAAAATCGACGAAGTGCAACAGAAAATAAGTGATTTAAAAAGAATTGAGAAAATGCTTTTAAATTTAAAAGAATGTTGTCCAGATGAGAAAACTATTCACCACTGCCCTATCATTGAAACCTTAATGAAACAGAAGAAAGCGTAATTTAACTAATAATGAAAGGATCGGTAAGAAATTGAAAAAAAACTTGCAGCAATAACATCATAAATAACTGTATTTTTCGCTAGTTTTTGATGAATTTAATTTGCAATATCGGTACCACTTGGTCTAGAGTGATTGATTATCATTTAGTAAGTAAAAATTAGGGAGTGATTAAAATGGCGGATTGTTGCGGTAATAAAAAAGTGCTAACGATGGAAAAGGACCAAGAGTGTCCATTCTGCAAAGTGAAGGGGAAAACTGTAAAGTTAATTACTTTAAAATCAATGCTTAGACCAAATAAATTAGAAACGCTTAATGCAGATGCAGTTCATTATTTTTGTTCTAACGAAAAATGTAATGTAGTTTACTTTGATACTAATAACAAAAAATACGTAAAATCTGATATAAAAGTTCCTGTATTTCAAAAAGAAACTTTAAACACAGTCCCAGTTTGTTATTGCTTTGACTGGACGAAAGAGAAAATTAAAAAATATAAGGAACAAGGGGTAGTAACAATACCTGTTGAGCATATTAAGCAAAATATTAAAGAAAATCGTTGTGGTTGTGAGGTGAACAATCCTCAAGGTAGTTGTTGCTTAGGGAATGTAACACAATATATTAAAAGTCTTTCTAACTAGAATTATTCCATTGATATTATGAAGAGACTTTAACCGTGAGCTTATGTGAATAAGAAATACAAAACAAATTCATTTACTGCACATTATAAGGATACTTGTAATTAAATAGTCATATGAGGCGGTCACTTTTTGGAGTGATCGCTTTTTCGTATTAGACTCCTACTGTGCAGCAAAGAGCCTCAGTTTTGGATGACTTTTTAACAAGTATGAATTTGCCATAACTTACACAACCTAAAAATAATTATTTAAGGGAGGGTTAATTATGCCAGAAAAAGCATCAATTTCATCATCAGAATTAGGAACGTTATGGCTTACATATCAAGAAAAAACAATGATTTTACGAATGTTAGAGTATTTTATAGCGAAAGCAGATGATGAAAAAGCCAAGGAAATTATGACTAATTTGCATGAAGAACTTGAAATGTATGTTGGTAAAATAGTTCAGATATTTGAAGAGGAAGGTGCTGTTATCCCAGTTGGATATACAGCAGAAGATGTAAATAAGGATGTCCCAAAGCTATACGATAATGGTTTTGACATTATGTTTGTACGCCTTTTAAAAGAAATTAGTATGGGATTACATTCATTAAATATGACAATGACGTTTAGAGAAGATATAAATATGTTTTTTGAAGACCTTACTGCTATTACCCAAAAGTATTTCAGGATTTGCTCTCAATATTTGCTTGAAAAGGGGTTACTTGTTAGAACACCTTACGTTTCGATGCCAAAATCAGTTGAGTTTGTAAAAGGTAATAGTTATTTAGGTGGAGTAGCTCTCAATCCATTTAGCCAAAAAAGAACATTAAATACGGTAGAGGTTTCTCACGTTCATAAAGCTATTGAATCAAATCTAACAGGTTTACAATTGATTTTAGGCTTTGGACAGTGTGCAAATGATGTTGAGGTGAAAAAATACTTTAATGAGGGTGCAGAGCTTGCTAAAGGCATTATAAAAGAATTAAGTGAAGTTATGATTCAAACAAACCTTCCAATTCCTCAAACTCCAGGAGGAAACCCAACTCGTTCAACAGTAGCACCATTTTCTGATAAGTTAATGATATACTGCACAAGTCTCTTTTGTAGTTTTTCTATGGGAAGCAATTCACTCGGAACTGCTTTTAGTTTAAGAAATGACTTACCCGCAAAAAATACGATTTTTATGAAAGATATTTTTGAATATGCCCATAAAGGCGGAAAAATAATGATTAAAAATGGTTGGATGGAAGAACCACCACAGATGGAAGAACGAAAGCAAATAATTAAAAAGTAAAATCAAAACACTTGTGATATAAGTTTTTCACAAGTGTTTTTAATCTAATTCTTCTGGTCCTTCGTTGAACAAACTCTCTCATTTACACCGTTCTTTTACTACACAGTACAACGATACTATTCAATAGAAAAATATGTTATTACACAATCAGGCGCGGAAGGCCATAAACTAAGTTAATAAAATAAAATTATTATGAGCACCTTGTTAAACAGACTTTGATTTCAAGTGTATATTTTGCATCATGTTAATCGTGGTAGTTTAACATGATTTTCAGGTTTACCTTGTGTTATTTAATATTCTTGGTTTGTTGTATTATCTTTGCTAAACAGATAAATTACTTGTTTAACAAAGATAATACTTTAACTATTAATCGATTCGCGGTTTTTATATAAAAATAATTAATAAGGGATATATCTGATTTAAAAAGGAAAGAAATCAAGAGCTTAGTAGATTTTATAGAGAAGAAATTTAGCGGAATTACTGTTTTATTACATCTCGATCACTGGTATGCTCTTTAAATAATTTTATTGCTTTAGTTAATAATTCAAATGTGTCGTTACAAGTATTTCGCAAATTCCAAACAGTATCTAATTCTCCTTTAGTCAGTAATATTTCCTCCTTTCTGGTCCCAGATCTCAAAAGATCAAAATTTGGGAACATTCTCCGTTCAGCAAGTTTACGACTTAAGTGCAACTCCATATTCCCAGTTCCCTTAAATTCTTCATAAATAACGTCATCCATACGTGATCCAGTTTCTACTAGAGCTGTTGCTATTATAGTTAAACTGCCACCTTCTTCTGTATTCCTTGCGGCCCCAAAGAATTTCTTTGGACCATAAAACGCATTAGAATCAAATCCTCCTGATAGAGTTCGTCCAGTATTTGGCATAACTGAATTATAGGCTCTTGCTAACCTTGTGATGCTGTCCATTAGTATTATGACATCTTTTTTATTTTCAGTTAAACGTTTTGCTCTTTCTAAAACTTGTTCGGCAACTTTAACATGGTTGTTTGGAATTTCATCAAAAGTGGAGCTGAAAATTTTTGCGGGTACGGAATTTTTAATATCTGTGACCTCCTCAGGCCGTTCATCAACCAACAGGATAATTAATTCAGCATTAGGGTGATTATGTACTATCCCTTTAGCAATATTTTTTAATAGAGTAGTCTTACCGGCCTTTGGAGGAGCAACAATTAACCCGCGTTGACCAAAACCAATTGGCGTAAATAAATCAATTATGCGATTGGCTAGATTATCATCATTTGTTTTAAGGCTTATTTTCATGTTGGGGTGAACAGGGGTTAGGGAGTTGAAGTCAGTTCTATTTATCATCGAGTTTGGAGCTAAACCGTTAATTTCAGTGATTTTCATTAGGCCATATAGTTGTTCCCCTTCTTTTGGATAACGAGCTTGTCCAGTTACCATATCTCCCTCTCTTAACTTAAATTTCTTGATTTGTGATGCTGAAATATAAGTATCAAGTCCACTGGTAGTGT
>SKOL01000622.1 GCA_007120055.1 Anaerobacillus sp. | reverse complement strand
TGTAAAAACTTCTTACTTAACTCTTCACTACGTAAGTTAAAGGTTAAATTCATTAAAGAACGGCTCTCTGTTTCAGCATGTCCTTGGTAAAATCCGTCACTTTCATCAATGGCATTATAAATCAATGCTGCTTTTTCTTGATTACGACGATCGGTTTCAGCTACTCCACCACGCTCACTTACCCATTGAAGTACATTTTTTAACATGTAAATAGAGAAGGTTGGTGGTGTATTATATAGCGAATTGTTTTTTGCATACGTGTCATAACGTAACATAGATGGTGTGTTTTCATTAGTTTTTTCAAGTAGGTCTTTTCTTATAATAACAACGGTTACCCCAGAAGGTCCTAAATTCTTTTGTGCCCCAGCATAAATCATTGAGAAATTCTCGATTGGTAGTGGTTTACTTAAAATATCACTAGACATGTCAGCAATTAACATATTGTTTTCTATGTTAGGAAAGTTCTTCCATTGTGTGCCAAAGATCGTATTGTTGGACGTGATGTGTACATAGCCGTCATCTGGAGACACGTTTAATTCAGTTAGTTTAGGAATACGGTTATAATTTGTTTCCTTCGTACTAGCAGCAACGGCCGTTGAACGACCTAAAATCTTAGCTTCTTTTAGTGCTTTTTCAGACCATGAACCTGTTAATACATAATTCCCTACTTTCTCTTCAGGTAAAAAATTCATCGGAATCATTGAAAATTGTAAACTAGCGCCACCTTGTATAAAAAGGATTTCATAATTATCAGGGATCGATAAAAGTTCAGCTAATAAAGTTTTAGCTTCGTTATGAACTGCCTCATAGTCTTTACTACGATGACTAAGTTCCATTACAGACATGCCAGTTTCATTAAAGTTCACTAACTCCTTTTGTGCTTTTACTAAAACCTCCTCTGGTAATGCAGAAGGGCCGGCGTTGAAATTGTAGGCTCTTTTCAAAGTTATTCACTCCCTCAACTTAAATTTACAGTGGTACGTTAAATGATTAAAATAATATTTTTATCCTATCATGTAAGTAGTCTTATAATCTATCTTTTTTTTAATTATTCACAAAATTTTTACGATGTTCAAGTTTATGACGGACAAAAATGGAGTATGAATCGTGGTGTGATTTCATACTCCATTTGGATCGATTATTTTATGTTTTCTCTCCCGCAATTTATCCTTTGTCGCGGAGGACAGTGGTTTACTTCAAAGATGAAGAGATTTCTTTAGCAATTAGTTGTAGGTCATCCGCAGAATATTGACTGCTATGATCTTTCCAAACAGCCCCGAAGCCGTCTCCCTTTCCATATCTAGGGATGAGGTGGAGGTGGTAATGAAATACGGCTTGTCCCGCATCCTTACCATTGTTGTTTAAAATATTTAAACCTAGTGGGTTGTACGTTTCTTTAATGGCGTTAGCAATTTTGGGTACAACACTGAAGAGTTGTTTCGCTGTTTCAGGCTTTAATTCAAAAATATTTTCTTCGTGTAACTTAGGAATAACAAGTGTGTGCCCCTTTGTTACTTGGCTAATGTCAAGAAAAGCAAGAACATGCTCATCTTCGTACACTTTTGCTGCCGGGATGTCTCCGCTGACAATTTTACAAAAAATACAATTTTCTTCACAACTCAATATAATCATCCTTTCAAAATAAGGTTTCCTATTTAATGAATTTCATTATTCATTATTCTCGCCACTAAGATCAATATATAGTTGCGCCAAAACCATTCGCAAACTATATATTGCGTGATGTGACTCGTTTTTGGTAATTATGAAATTCACTCCATTATGTAAAAGTTTTCATGGGTGAATTTTCCACATTTTATCATAAAAGAGATTAAATTGCGATTTTACTGGAAGTTAGTATGAAAAAAGGCGGGTGCTTTTGCGAACGAACGTCTGAGATTCGTTAGAAAGTCAAGGTGAAGTGAGGGAAAGCACCCGCCTTTTCCTTTTAGATGGTGGGCTACCGTCATGAGGGTTTTGTATGTAAATAGTTGGCTTGTTGGTTGGTAGACAGTTGGATAGGCTGCGCTCCCGCCTAACTTTTACATTTTAGTTGTATGAAAGTTAATTAATTTCTTGGAAAAATTCCTAAAAATACACTCTTTTTAAAAACAAATATGTTATAATTTAGAAAATTGTAAATATTTAAACATATTTGTGGGAGGGGTTCGTCTATGCATGTACCATTAATAGTTACAGATTTTTTAGACCGAGCGGTCACTTTGTATGGTGAAAAAACTGCAGTCATCGACGATCAAAAAACAGTTACTTACAGCGAGCTTAATGAACGAGTAAACCAACTTTCTTACGGGTTAAGCGATTTAGGAGTAGAAAAAGGGGATAAAGTTGCGTATTTAGCTCCAAACACTCTTGAAATGTTAGAAGGGTTTTATGGGATTTTTCAATTAGGAGCTGTAATGGTAGCTTTAAACACTCGCTTGCAACCTCATGATTATACATTCATCTTAAATCATAGTGAAAGTAAAGTATTATTTGTTGATCAAGAGCTTTTTCCACTAGTTGAACCAATTTTAGACGATTTAACAACTGTTGAGAAAATTATCGTTCATAATTGTTCAAACGTGAGCGAACAAATTACAAATTATGATCAGTGGTTAAGTCAATATTCGAAAGATGAATTCCCACGGGCTCTTTTAGACGAAGAAGATGTCGCGTGCTTGTTATATACG
>SKOL01000282.1 GCA_007120055.1 Anaerobacillus sp. | reverse complement strand
TAAAAACATATATGATTTTATCGTTTCTCTCATCGTCATTACCTCACAGTTCTGTCGTTCTCTGTTGTCGTTCAAAATTGTAGTACAATCGGAATTATACAAGTTTATAAGAAGGAAGTAAATTAGAAAAACTTGGCTAATTGTAGAACTCAGAGGAGAGCCGTAATTCAATAGGATAAAAGGGTTATAGTAGGGAGGAGGAGCTTTCATTAGCTTAGCAAAAAAGGGGAAATAGTGGGTTTCGATTTCGGCTTCTAATTGCCTAAAGTTATACGTAGTACATCAAAAAAAGGGGCTTTCCCAAAAGAAAGTGTCAGAAACTTATGAGACAGCCCCAATACTTTAATTTCTTTTCCTATTCTTATTTCTTAATTCCCTCACTACTATTCTCTAAAACTGCCTTCGCATTGACGACCGTTTTTTGGAATGTTTTTTCGATTTTTTTAGCAACCATTCCTAAAGCTAACTTAGAAGCTCCGCCTTTTTTCTCAACGTCTGCTACCGCTTTGCGCGTAAATTTCGTGTGACCATTGACATCTTCATAAAGATGGGTGACTTCGTGATAAAACGGTTTTTCAGCACGGCAAATAACGTGACTATTTTCTACATATTCAATCACTTCGGCTTTCGTCTCCATTTTTTTACCTAAAGCTTGATTAGTTATTTGGATGACAGAACCAGGTTCTTCATATTTACCGGAAACGACTTTTGCTTCAATGAGCCCTGGCTCCCATTCTGGTCGATTTTCAAGAGTTTCGAGATAACGAAACACTTCCTTTACAGGCTTTTTAATGACAATACTATACTCAATTCTTTTCATTAATCATCACACCTCACCTTAAATTATGAATTTCATCATTCAATATCATCGCCATTAGAAAGGTAACCATATGTAGTTGCGTAGAGTCGGTCGCAACTACATATGTTAGATATGGCTCAATTTAGGTAATTATAAAATTCACTCAATATTACTGTCCATTAAAATGGATATGATATTGATTACTCGTTCATGCTTGAAAAAACATCAGAAAAATTTAATTACTTTCATCATTTGATATTTCCTCATATAATGTAGTTGCGCTAAACTGTTCGTAATCTACATATAGTTTGCTATGCCTCATTTTTGTATTGATGAAATCTACTCTATTGACACATAAAAAAATATATGGTAAAAAATTGATAGTGTTAGCACTCAAGTTGTTTGAGTGCTAAAGAATAAAATACATATGGGTGCGATTGAAAGGAGAGGTCTTAATGGCTACAAAAACAGAATTTAAAGCTGAATCAAAACGACTTTTAGAAATGATGATCAATTCGATTTATACACAAAAGGAGATTTTTCTACGTGAATTAATTTCCAATTCTAGTGATGCGATTGATAAAATTTATTACAAAGCGTTAACCGATGATTCATTAACATTTGAAAAAGACAATTACTACATTAAACTTTCAGTAGACAAAGATAGTAGAACTCTCAAAATTACCGATACAGGAATCGGTATGACGAAAGAGGAGCTTGAAACAAACCTTGGTGTCATCGCAAAAAGTGGATCACTTGCTTTTAAATCAGAAAATGAATTAAAAGACGGCCACGACATTATCGGGCAATTCGGGGTTGGCTTCTATTCTGCGTTCATGGTTGCTGATGTAGTAACAGTCATTAGTAAAGCGTTAGGAAGTGACCAGGCGTACAAGTGGGAATCAGAAGGTGCTGAAGGGTACACGATCGAACCTGTTGAAAAAGATTCTGTTGGTACAGAAATCATCTTAAAAGTGAAAGAAAATAGTGAAGACGAAAACTATGATGAGTTTCTTGAAGAACATCGCCTAAGAGGGATCATCAAAAAATACTCAGACTTTATTCGTTACCCAATTAAAATGGATGTAACGGTTCAACGTCCGAAAGACGACAACGAAGAAGAGTTAGAGGATGCGCTAGAAGAAGAAACGATTAATAGCATGGTACCAATCTGGCGTAAAAATAAAAATGAGCTTACAGATGAGGATTACGAAAACTTCTATGCCGAAAAGCATTACGGATTTGACAAGCCTCTAAAACATATTCACTTAAGTGTAGACGGAATGATCAGATACAATTCGATTTTATACATTCCAGAACAAGCACCATTTAATTTTTACACGAAAGAGTATGAAAAAGGCCTTGAGCTATACTCGAACGGCGTGTTGATCATGAATAAATGCGCAGACCTACTGCCTGATTACTTCAGCTTTGTTAAAGGGATGGTTGATTCTGAAGATTTATCACTAAACATCTCAAGAGAGTTATTGCAGCATGACCGCCAGTTGAAGGTAATTGCAAAAAATATCAAAAGTAAGATTAAATCAAACTTACTAGGCATGTTAAAAGACGAAAGAGACAAGTACGAACAATTTTATAAAGCATTTGGAACGCAATTAAAATATGGTGTTTACAGTGATTTCGGCAGCCATAAAGATGTCCTACAAGACTTACTCATGTTCTATTCTTCTACAGAAAAGAAACTAGTAACATTAGATGAGTATGTATCTAGAATGCCAGAAGATCAAAAATACATTTATTACGCAGCGGGTGAAAGCAACGAAAGAATTGAAAAGCTTCCACAAACAGAATTAGTCGCTGACAAAGGCTACGAAATTTTATACTTCACTGACGATGTTGATGAGTTCGCGATCAAAATGTTAATGAACT
>SKOL01000448.1 GCA_007120055.1 Anaerobacillus sp. | reverse complement strand
CAATTTGGCTTGTTTTTATACTTTTAAATATTCCTTCCCTAATTATTGCGGGTAAGTATATGGGGAAAAAGTTTGTCATTCGAACTTTATATGCCAATGTTGTTACAACAATCGCTTTAATATATTTTGAACCATTTCCGGCGATTACTTCATCTGAGGTATTAATTGTACTATATGGGGGCTTATTACTTGGGCTAGGAGTCGGATTAGTTGTTAAAGCTGGAGGGGCAATTGATGGGTCAGAAATGATTGCAGTCTGGATAAACAAAAAATATAAAGTTGGGATAAGTAAATTTTTATTGGCGATAAATGCTATTATTCTTTCGATGGCAGCATTTGTTTTCTCATTGGAAAAAGCAATGTTTTCAATTGCAGTATTTTTTATTGTAACGAAGGCTATTGATTTCATATTAGATGGCATTAACCAAGGCAAGTCAGTGATGATCATTTCTAGTAAACCTGAAGAAATTGGTCAAACGTTAATTGATGAATTAGGAATATCCATTACTTACCTTAACGGGACTGGTGGATATACTGGTGAAGAGGTACAAATGATCTATTGTATTACAGATAGATTAATGTACCGGAAGTTAAGAGACGTTGTTTTAACAGTTGACCCATCAGCTATATTAGAAGCATCGTTTGTAGCAGAAACTGCTGGGATCGGAAGGAATAAGATGCTTAAATAGGAGGTAGGTGAAAGTGATGCCAAGAGTGGGTGAATTTTATCAAAAAATAACATTAGCTCCAAGTGTAGTGCATATGAGTGACTCAATTCAATTGATTAGAAAGAAAATAACGAAAGCAGACCATATAAATCGTTCCGCTTATGTCGTCGACGAAAACAATAAACTAATAGGTATCATAACGGTTAAAGAACTATTAAAAGTATTAGCAGTCCGAAGTGGGATCAGCACAGGGAAAACACCAACAAAAGGAAAATTATTAGACTATGTTTCCACTGATACAACAGCAAAAGATATTATGAGGTCTCCTATCTCTGTAAGAACGACTGATAGCCTTGAGAAGGCATTAGAAATATTTGTTTTACATGGCCTTGAAGAGTTACCAGTTGTTGATGAAAATAATGTTGTAATTGGTGATTTAGATGCTTATGAATTGTTAGGAGAAATGTAGTAACCATAAAGGGAAATATACGGGCGGTTCTCTGTTTAATTAACGGCTAATTTCTATAAAAATTTATAGTCTTAATGAAAAAAAACTCAAAAAAAACCGTCCCTTTGTTTTAACCGTGCAGTGATCACTTCTTCTCTAACGAAGCAGTTCGTGTAATTTGAAAGCACACATCCAACACGTTATAGCAGTTAGTTAGTGAAATATTCAAGGACGATGTAAAGGATTAACTCCTAACTATTTTTTTGACCTATGTTTAAGATCATAAATAAAAATACCAAGTCATTTGCTGCGTAGTACAAAGTATACTGGCAATTAAATAAACAATCAAAAGAGACGATTGCATTCAAAGTGATCGTCTTTCGTATTTGACTTCATAATGCGCAGTTACAGAAAGTGAATCATACAAGGTAGGAACCGGAAAAAAAGCGAGCACTAATGTAAAAGTGCTCGAATAAAAAGGTTCTAGTAATGTGGTCTAACGAAAGCCGTGCCTACAATAATCAACAAAATGAACAGCACAACAATTAACGCAAAATTATTATCTCTTCTGTGTCCGTAATCACTCATGAAGTTTCACCTCCAATATTTACAGGATTAGTATACTTTATGTTTTAGTTATAAGAAGGGGTTGGACGAACTCCTTAAGATAAAAATACATTTTTATGTTACGAGTAAGACCAAGTAAGTAAATTTATTTTTTATGTAAGCGTAGAGAAAGAAAAAAGAGCTGAAAAACAGCCCTTTTTAGAAAAAACGTCTTAACAGAAGTAGAGATGTGATTAAGAAGAAGGGAATAAATAATCTTCTAAAGGGTGATGTGCGAAGAAATAATCCTCTTTGTTGATTTACACCTTCGATAATACCAGTATGAATTCCACCATAAGCATCTCTAACTTCTACCATTTGTCCTTGATACGCCATTGCTAATTGGTCCATTACATTCATCACCACCATTTTATAAGGGTTACTATACTTTATGTATTATGTATAGGAAGGAGTGGACAAATTTCCTGAGATAAAAACACATTTAATTATTATTGAATAATCATGTTAATGAACAGTACAACGATACTAGCTATACACAAATTATGAGACGATTACCCCAACAGAGTAATCGTCTCTTTCTTATTCATTCAAAGGATCAAAAAATTCGATCTATACTCATTCAGTTGGTATTTTTGCTGTTCGTATAGGTAATCCTTAGTTACTAATAAAAACTAAGGAGAGTAGATTATTATGAATCTAGGTGAGCAAATATTATCAGATTTAGTTGCTGCTTTAAAAGATTTATATCCTAATATTGAAGTAGAAAGTACAAAGAATAAATTATCTACTGTTCTATCAGAGTATTATTTTCAAAGGGTAGAGTTAGGTGAGGTACATCCTGACCTTGAGGATAAAATACAATTGTTTATCTCGGCAAAAAAATTA
Source organism: Anaerobacillus sp. (assembly GCA_007120055.1). The sequence continues at coordinate 123 of SKOL01000448.1, read as the reverse complement.
GAAGGTTTAAGTTCTATTACTCTAGACAACTACTTCATGGAATTAAGTATGTTTGCTGATATTGTAAAAAAGAAGGCAGAGGACATAGCTACAGCAGATGTTAGAATGTATTTAAGTCAAGAT
>SKOL01000602.1 GCA_007120055.1 Anaerobacillus sp. | reverse complement strand
TATACTGACTAATTTTATAAAAGTCTGAACGCAACTGTTCAATTTCTTGATTGATTGTATTTTTCATGAGAAGCCCTCCATTATGTATAATCTAACTTATTTTATCAAAACACAAAGATGTATAGTAGGAAAGTTAATGAATTTCATCATTCAATATTATCGCCATTAAGTAACTATATGTAGTTGCGTTAAACCGTTCACAATTACATATAGTTTGATACGGCTAAATTTAGGTAATTATGAAATTCACTCAAGTGAAAAGTTTTTATGTTTACCTATCGTTTTGTTATACTTTACCATGAAAACCTATTAAAGTGAAAAAATGAGGAGTGAATCGATTGGAAAATTTACAAAGTACAACGACTTTACATAATGGTGTAAAAATGCCTTGGTTTGGATTAGGTGTTTTTAAAATGAAAGAGGGAGAAGAAGCTGTTAGTTCAGTAAAGGAAGCGATAGAAGCAGGGTATCGCAGTATTGATACGGCAGCTATTTACGGAAATGAAGAAGGAGTAGGCCAAGCAATTAAAGAAGCGAGCGTTCCTCGTGAAGAGTTATTTATAACGACGAAAGTGTGGAACTCAAATCAAGGTTATGAAACGACGCTTGCTGCATTCGAAGAGAGTATGACGAAGCTCGGTTTAGATTATTTAGATCTTTATTTAATCCACTGGCCAATGCCGGCTAAAGGGAAGTATAAAGAAACGTGGAAGGCACTTGAAAAGCTTTATAAAGATGGTCGTATTCGGGCGATCGGAGTAAGTAATTTCCATGTAACTCATTTGCAAGATTTAATGGCTGATTGTGAAGTTGTTCCGATGGTAAACCAAGTGGAATATCATCCGCGTTTAACGCAAGTTGAGCTTCATGAGTTTTGTAAGCAAAATAAGATTCAGCTTGAAGCATGGTCACCACTTGCGCAAGGTCAATTACTTGATGAGCCAACGTTGGCAAAAATCGGTGAGAAGTATGGAAAGTCTGTTGCTCAAGTGATTTTACGTTGGGATCTTCAAAATGAAGTTGTAACAATACCGAAATCTGTTAATCCTGAGCGTATTAAAGAAAATGCGGATATTTTTGATTTTGAACTGACAACAGAAGAAATGACGTTGATTAATGGACTAAACGAAGATCGTCGTGTTGGTCCGAATCCAGATGAATTTAATGTAGAATAATTTTAGGCGTGCACATGTTGATGTGCACGTTTTTTGTATGGAAATAGGTATTTGGAGGTCGATTTTCTTTCTAGATGGTGACGGAATATCGTCATGCGGGTTTTATCGAAAAGGAGGGAATAGCAAAACTTCATTGAAGATCGGATTATTTAATTATAATTATTTTTTCACTGTAAGAAATTACTAGTACCTGTAATAATGAAATAAAGATATATACAGGAGGTTGGAAAATTGAACATATTTTTTGAGATTCATAAAGATATTCCGAGAGAGGGTCCAGGAGATAATGCTTCAACGAAAAAAGCATTCCAATCGTTAAAAGGATTACCGGGTCAACCTGCGATTTTAGATATTGGCTGCGGTCCGGGAATGCAAACGTTAGAATTTGCGAGAAATACAAACGGTAAGATTGTTGCGTTAGACATGCACCAACCATTTTTAGATCGATTACAGCAAAGCGTCGATGACGAGAAACTTTCGCATAAGGTTGAAGTGATGAAAGGATCGATGTTTTCTTTACAAGATTATTTTAAGGAGTCTAGCTTTGATGTCATTTGGTCAGAAGGTGCTATTTTTATTATGGGATTTGAACAAGGGTTGAAATCATGGTTTCCGTTTGTAAAAAAGGGTGGTTTTGTCGCAGTTTCTGAGTTAACTTGGCTAAAATCTAATCGACCAAAAGAGATTAATGACTTTTGGGCAAATGATTATGCAGGCATGAAAACTGTAGAGGAGAATTTACAGTTAGTAGAGAAAGCTGGGTATGAACTGGTCGACCATTTTAAGTTACCTGAATCAAGTTGGTGGGATCATTATTATGTTCCACTAGAAAAGCGAGTCTCCATGCTACGGGTGCAGCACAAAAATAGTGACGAATGGCAGAACAAACTAGATGATTCGCTCAGAGAGATTGAGATGTATCGAAAATATAGTGAGTACTATGGATATGTGTTTTATGTCATGCAAAAGATTTAATGGAAAACAACGATTTTTCTTTTTTGAATTTAGTATGTGTAAAGTGGAAATTATGTGATAATATGGATAGGGAAGAAAAATTATCAAAATAAGGGGGCTTCGCGTATGTTTGTCGTGAATTGTTTAAAAAAGTGTAATAAGCAAGGAAGTGTGAGGTCTTTATTTTGTTAGTTTTTTAACGTTTATCACATTTAATTGACGACAAAAAAAGATCGGTCCTTTCCTTGTTTATTCGTAAACAATCGAATAACAACTACAGGAGGACTTACTTTTGTCATATAAAAATGGAAAAGATATTTTGCCAGAGAGACTTTTGAATGAGTTGCAAAAATACATTCAAGGTGAGTTAATTTATATCCCTAAGCATAAAGAAAGAGCTCGTTGGGGAGCAAAAAACGGAACTCGTAATAGCTTGAAACTTCGAAACGAAGAAATTTACCGATCATTTGAAAACGGTTGTAGTATTCGATCACTTATGAAAACGCACAATCTCTCAGAGGACAGTATTCGAAAAATCATCGTAAAAACAAGGCGGGAATTAT
>SKOL01000399.1 GCA_007120055.1 Anaerobacillus sp. | reverse complement strand
GTTCCCATGCCGAACACGATCGTTAAGCTCTTTTGCGCCGATGGTAGTTAGGGGTTTCCCCTTGTGAGAGTAGGACGTTGCTAGGTAAGGAAAACACATTCCATTAGGAGTGTGTTTTTTTGTATATAAAAATATTTAATACTAGAAATTCGTTGCTTTCTCTGTGCCTACATACAAGGATAGTTTCTCAGGGGCTTCCTCTTAGCAAAGCTGTACGCTTGTAACGGTGTCAAATTCTATATTTTTGGACAGATCGATCACTTTTTCCAAATAATGAATGATAAATGTGTTGTCCGATCCATAGATTTACCACTTTCATAAGTAGCGAAATGAGAAAAAATAACCGCTTAAAAACCGTTAGAAGGTTACTTTTAATTAAAAATAAATCAATTACTACCATAAGAAATATACTTAAAAATTTATAAAATGAATTTTTAAGTATATACAACTACAAATAATAATCGATGAACACCAGGTATAAAGAGTTGCAAAAGCGATATGACTTCGAAAAGGGTTTTTAAACCATTTGACATTAAATAAGAAAGTTCTCAAAAATGATACATGATAAAACATTAATGTCGTATGTGTGACGAAAATAGATAAGAAAACGGTCATTATCTTAACATGTTTATTTTTCTTTTCAATAAGTTGTTTTCGCCAAAATGTAGCTAATAAATAAAAAAGTTGTAGACCTATCAACGTATAGTAAGTTTTCCACCAATAATTTTTGAAAATCTTTTTCTTTAAAAACAATATTTCTATCGATGTAATAATAAGTGTAAACAACAACGACCACCGGTATTTTATATTTAAAATTGACAAAAGTAACCCTGTAGTTGGAACAACTAACAACTGCGATACCGTTGCCCCAAAAATATTATCAAAATAAGCATTTTTAAATACTTTTGGAAAGTAACGATAAGCCTTGCTGATGACTAATACATAATATTCGAGTATGTAATTTAATCCTGTAAAAGCTAAAAATAAGGGAAGTAAATAGCGCCGATTTTTGTGGTCAGTTCGTATTATCGTAAATAAAAGTAAAAATAATGAAAATAAACTTAATAATCCGTAGTATTGCTTATTCTTGATATTTCGCATATATATCACCTACCTAGAGTGACAGAATTTGTTTTAGTTTCCCCTAAAAAAATCACTTTATTTCGGGTCATTAACTGGATTTTATTCCTATATTAAACGAGACAAACATTGGCTAAGCCAGGTTTAGAGTCACTTTTCATGAAATGTTATCCGTGATATTCTACCTAGAAGGACTTAAGTGTAGTTAGGTCAATAAAATTATTGAAAGATAAATTGGTGTAACAACTTTGTTTGCTAATAGGCGAGAATGGGCACTTTTAATAAGGACGCTTCTCACCTCAAGGAAGTCTGAAAAAGCTTTATACAAAATAGTAAAAGACCTAGGCTCTAAAACGTTTATCATATCCCATTAGCCTAATGCTTTTTTCGGTGGGGTTCTAGGTAAAAGGAATTCGGAGGTAATAAAAGGTGGATAAAAAGCTAAAAAAGAAAAAGTTTTTTGTAGAGGATGGAGAAACGATTTCTGAATGTCTTGATCGAATGGCGAAGGAAGGATATTCTCCGACGCGACGAATGGAAGAGCCAGTTTTCCATGAAGTATCTAAAGGTGGTAAGCTTGAAAAAGTCGTAAAAGAACAGAAAATTGTCTTTGAAGGAAAATTAACGGACTAAAAACGAACAATAGAACTCATTTTTATTAAAAACGTTCGATTTTTAGTTGACAAATCTCCTGACAAACTGCTAAGATTAAATTGAAAAGAAAACGTCATATAATATTTTCTTCATATAATATTGGGGATATGGCCCGAAAGTTTCTACCTAATGACCGTAAATCGTTAGACTATGAAGAGAAGCAAATATACTTGTAGGATCAATATTATTTTTAAAATTAATTAAACGTTTAATTAATTTTTATACTAGCGTAAAATAATATTGAGGTAATTGATTTCAAGAAAAACTAGACTATTTTGCAAAATTAGTTTTTCTGAACAGTAATTTTCAATTAAACTACATTCACCAGCCCAAGTATTGGATTGCTTTCTCTTACTAGAGTCTACGAGCATATTTATACGTGGGCTTTTTGTATGGGAAAAGGTGGGTGATTTCGTGAACGATGCTCCTGCGGTTACTCGTCGCAAAGCAGCTTGAAGTAAATTCTAAGATGTACCTCATGATGTGATTGAGGTCAGTTGCTTCACAGCGAAGAGAAGGAAATCACCCGACTTTTACATCGTAAATGGTGACGGGTAAATCGCATGAAGATTTTGTATGTAAATAGTTAGTTTGGGATGGAAAACATATCAATTTTATTTTTTATAGATTAAATGAATTTCATAATTCATACTTCTCGCCACTAAGATCAATATATAGTTGCGCCAGAAGCATTCGCAAACTATATATTGCGTGATGTGGCTAGTTTTTGGTAATTATGAAATTCAATCTAATAGGAGGTTTTTATGAATAAGCCATTAGTTGGTGTCATCATGGGAAGTACTTCTGATTGGGAAACGATGAAGCATGCTTGCAACATTTTAGAGGAATTACAAGTACCTTATGAAAAAAAGGTTGTATCTGCCCACCGTACTCCAGATTTAATGTTTACATATGCTGAAACTGCAAAGGAGCGAGGGTTAAAAGTTATTATTGCTGG
>SKOL01000170.1 GCA_007120055.1 Anaerobacillus sp. | reverse complement strand
CGGTGTAATTACTCCATATCTCCGGAGAATCATCCAGTACACCAAGATATATGTCGACTAACCTCGCTTCTCCACCTTGATTAATAAAAACCCTTATTACTGATTTTAATTTATCATTCATCATTATCACCACCAAATAGAAAAAATACATCTTTTTGTTATATTCTCTATTTCCAATTTAAACTCCTTTTTTTTCAGAATATTATTGTAAATGTATTTTACCTGACGTAAAATTATAGTTAGAAAAAATTTCAACTATTTCCTACAGACAAACATTTATTGTGAGGGATCGGTATGTACAGTGTTAAAGAATTTATTCATTTAAACGAAGAAAACAAATTAATTCTCCCGGATTTCCAGAGAAGCTTTGTGTGGGATCATGAGAAACAAAAAAGTTTGATCAGTTCATTTATGACAATGCTGCCTTTAGGAAATGTACTAATCCTCAATGGAAAGCAAACAAGTTTTGCGGCGAAGCAATTATGTTATCAAAAAGGTCTTGATTTCGAAGATAGTGATAAGGATGCCTCTTTCTTGTTAGATGGTCAACAGCGCCTTTCTACATTAAAGAGCGTTTTTTATGATTTATTTTCCGATGATGACGATTGGAAAAATCCTTTTGATGATCTTTATAATAAACTTAAAACAAGGTGGTTTTTAAATTTACGACCTACCGACTCCAACTCAGACATGTTCGGTATGGAAAGCTTAATTTTTGGACCCGATAAGCTGTCTAAAGCTGAGCCAGATGATTTGTTGGATTATTTGGAAATAGAACAAATATATAAAACTAAAAAAACCAATCAATGGTTTCATCCATCTTTTAAGTACTATAACGAAAGTAATGAAGAAATAACCGGCCATAAATTTACTACCTTCTTAGCCAACCAAGCCGCAGAAAAGAATTTAGTTCCATTAAACGGAATTTACAAATCCAAGTATAATCAAAGCAGGTTAAACAACTTACAAAAAAGATCTCTTGATAAAATCGCTGAGAAAAGAATAGAAGAGTTAAAGGACGAAGTCTCAGATGGTAGTAAAGATATAAAAGATCTGCTTGGACATATTGAGCCGGATATATTGGAATTAGTCGATGAAGATAATGATATGGCAATTAATACGACTTGGCAGCAACTAGGCGTACAATGGAGTAACGATGTTAATAAATATTTAATCGAATTACTTGATCAAAAAATCCAAACCATTGAACTCCCTACTGATGAGATTCACAGAGCCATTGCAATCTTCGAAAACATCAATTCTAATCCTACTGCACTAGACCACTTTGATTTGATTGTGGCAAGAGCAGCAAGAAATAAAAAAATCGATATTACACTAACTCTTTATATTAAAAATCTTCTCGAAGAGCCTTTGTCATTAAGTGACGGATTAACGGCAAATTTAAAGCCGAGTAATAAACCAGTTCAATTAAACCTTCTGAATATGAATGTTCTTGACAATGCGGAACTAAACAGCAGTGTAAAAAAATATTACTTAAACCTTCTGTCAATCATTGCTCATTACATCAATGGTCCTGATAACGAACTAAAATTAGAACACATCAAAAAAAGGAAACAGTCAGAGCTTGACCATCATCAAATCAATGATAATACTGAAATTACAATAACTGCTTTTAAAAGAGCGCTGAGTTTCTTTCAAATTAGATGTGGTATAGTCAAAATATCTGATTTACCTTATCAACTTATGTTGATCCCGGTAGCAATTGCATTGCTAAATGACTCTACTTGGGAATCAAAAGAAAAACTCGATAAGATAGAATATTGGTATTGGCTATCTCTTTTCAGTGGCCGATACAGAGAAAAACAGAACGATCAATGTATTAATGACACAAAGGAATTAAATAAGTGGATAGAGAACAATCAACAAAAAAATCCTTTTTCCAAATGGTATGGCTCTATCCTCGAAAGTGAAGGTTATTCCTCAAAATCCGTGCTCATGTATGAAGACGATAATTACACACCACCTTCAGCTATAACAACAGGAATTCTTCAGTTCGTTTTGAGCAACCAACCATATGATTTTCTAAGTAATCAAAATTCGCAGGTTATGTTAAATACCTGGGAGATAGCCGAATCAAAGCAAATTAAGAGTAACGGCAAGACTTTCGGATTAAAGATTGAAGATCATCATATCTGTCCACTGTATGATGCAACAAAATTAAACGAAAGTACGAAAAACCTGCGTCAATCAAACCATATTTTAAATAGTGTATTTAATCGAACATTTATTTCAAGCGAGGCAAATAGCATTATCAGATCAAAATCACCTTCTTCATACTTGAATTATATTTCTGGCATCTCTTTAAGAGGCCACCTTCTTCCTGATATAACAAAATACAACAAAAGCGAAGGCGAGTCTAAGGATGAATTTTACAAACGAATCGTTGAAGAAAGATACTTTCTTGTTAGGGATGCTATATTGCGTAGAATTGATTCACTTGCATAAAAAAAGCCATGCCGCAATCGTTTGCGGCATGGCTTTTTTTATGAAAATGAACACACACAAGGAATGCTGTCATCTTTAACGAATAAATATTTTTCTACACCTTCTCGCTCCATGTCTTCTCTGAATTGCTTGAGGCTATATGCAGCACCATTTCTTTTCAATATTGTATAAAACTTATCTTTTTGAAAGTGCTGGTTAAACCTTTCTTCCATTTCTTCTTGCTCTCGATATTG
>SKOL01000450.1 GCA_007120055.1 Anaerobacillus sp. | reverse complement strand
GTCTTTTGCATTTTTTTGAGCTGACGTTGACTCGGGTCACCAATCACTTTTTTCAAAAATCCTATCATCTATACTGCTCTCCTTTTTAACGGAAAAACGAACCCGTCTTAAAAATATTCTATCACTTGCGTAACCTAAATTTTAAACTTATATTCATTAAAAATAAATAACTAGCCTCATTTAGTCAGCTTTTGTTCAAAAAATCAGGGAGCGGTGGCAAGATTCGTTGCCACGTAGTGGGAAAATTCAAGTAAGCGTATCCCACCTGCCTGTCCACCCAACAGCAATTGAACGCATCGTATAGTGAGGTTTTTCCACGTTTTAACACTTCACATCAATTTTAACAGTTTGAGGCGGTCGTTACAAGGAGTGGGGGAGTTAAGTGATATTGTTTAACTTATTTTCAAGGGTGAACCATCATTCATTGCACCAAATTCTAGGTTCTATGCGTCAAACTTATGGTTCTTTGCACCAAACTCTCGGTTCTTTGCACCAAATTCTAGGTTCTTTGCACCAAACCTTTTGTTCTATGCACCGAAACTGGGGGTCTTTGCGGTTTGCTACGTTTTAGGAGACTGAACGACTATTCATTGCACCGAATTCTAGGTTCTTTGCACCAAACTCTAGGTTCTTTGCACCAAACCTTTAATTCTATGCACCTATAACTCGTTTCTTTGCTGTTTTACTACTTTTAAGGGGGTGAACATCATTCATTGCACCGAATTCTAGGTTCTATGCGTCAAACTTATGGTTCTATGCACCAATCTCCTCATTCAATGCGCCAAATTCTTCATCCTATGCACCAAAATGAAGGTTCAATGCACCTTCACCTAATTTTTGGAAACCGACACCGACACCACCACCGACATCACCCCTCCAATCCAAATCGACCGAGCAATGGCGCACCAAACTAAAAAACTGACTCGCAGATCGATCATCACGACCTGCAAAGTCAGTTTTACTTAAGTAAATAATTTAATTAAAGCTGAACCACTCGAGAAAATTAGTGTAGCTCGTTACTTCACTAACAATTATTGTGGTTCGATAATGCCGTAGCGGCCGTCTTTACGCTTGTAAACAACGTTTGTGTCGCCGCTTACTGAGTTTGAGAATACGAAAAAGCTGTGACCTAGCATATCCATTTGTAGGATCGCTTCTTCAGCGTCCATCGGCTTTAATGAGAAACGTTTCGTACGAACGATTTCTAATTCGTCGTCATCTTCCTCAATCGTTATGCCATTGCCCACTTCATTTGTGAACATATATTTCAAGCTACCTTCTTGGCGGAACTTTCTATTCACTTTTGTTTTATGTTTGCGAATTTGCCTTTCAAGCTTTTCAACAACGAGATCAATTGCTGCATACATGTCCGTATGCGTTTCCTCCGCGCGAAGTAGAAGTTGCGGCATTGGAATAGTGATTTCAATAATTTGTTGGTTGTTGATGACTTGCAGGTTTACATGAACTGGTGAAGATGGCACCTCGTCAAAATAGCGTTCGAGTTTCCCCACCTTCTTTTCTACGTAATTCCTTAATGCTGGAGTTACCTCAATGTTTTCACCACGAATGTTAAAGTTCATATAAACTCCTCCTTTCCTTTATGCATGTACATTTCTACATACCCGCGCCATATTCCTTCATAAACCTACAAAATCAAAGAAAAAATTATGAAATATGTGAACAAAAAGTTAACAACGACTACACTACTTATGTTCACAGTTAGTTTCGGCAGGTTGTGATGAAAATATGTTGTTTTAAAAATGGGCAACAATCTCAAAAAGTGGATAAATAAGCTGCACATTTCTAAGTATAAAAAATTCAAAGGGACTGCCCGAAAACAAAGTGTAGCACCGTTAGTCACCTAAATATAGACGAACGATCAATCTAAACGTCCGTATTTAGTAGTGACGCGTGGTATTAGACACTTTTTTGGACAGCCCCTTGTTGCTCATAATCATATCCCGAAATAAAGCTATATTATAAAAAAGATATCTTCTTACTTTTTTAAAATAACTTGCCTAACTGGGAATGTGGACTAGCGCTTGCTTACGTTTGCAGCTTGAGGTCCGCGAGCTCCTTCAACGATTTCAAATTCAACTTCTTGTCCTTCTTCTAATGTTTTGAACCCTTCAGCGTTGATTGCTGAGAAATGTACGAATACATCGTCTCCGTCTTCGCGCTCGATAAATCCAAAACCTTTTTCTGCATTAAACCATTTTACTTTTCCTAACATACTTACACATTCCCTTCATGTTTAAAAATACTGTGACCTATGCCACAATTCAACTATAACAACGCTCAAAACACTAGTCAAACTATTTTGTCTTCGGTATTTCGACAAACTTCGACTCCATTTCTGAATATTCGCACAATTAATTAGGAGATCCTGTTTTTTTTACAATGAATATACGTTTTTTCGGCGAAAAGTTATTAAATTTTCGCCATTTTTAGTTACTGTATCATTATTAAAAAACTAATCAATACTAATAATTTTCAAATCGCTATTAAAGAAGTCCAGATTTTCATGACGTTGCACTTCTACATCTAAATTTTCTTCTTCGACAATATCTGAACTAACCATTGTTTCACTTGTTTCGACATTAGGTACAACTACTTCCTTTTCTGGTCCATTACCGACAGCAAAAAACCAAATGAAAAATAGAGCTAGAAGAACACCTAATATACTCATCATACTTATCATTATATTTTTTAACATATAGGTACACCTCTATTTGACTTCATGGTTTATACGTTCTAATAATGAACCACTATTATAAGTGGAAAATGCCTCTATTCTTATCGTTTGTCCACTTTTCAATCCAGGAATAGATAACTGATGATTGTTACCGCCTTGGTAATGCATTTGCCTTCCGTTAATTCTAACCATTGCGGTTTGGTCACTAGCTTTAACTGTCACGATCGAGGCCAATGAATTAACATTTACATCGATCTCGAGAAGATGTTCAGGCTTTTGTTCTGTCTTCTCTTTAGTAGCAGAACTATTATTAGAGCTAGTATTAGAGCTAGTATTAGAACCACTAGTAGAACTATTCGTTGAAGGCGTAGTCACAAACGGGCTATTGTTATTCGAACTTGGCTTAGATGTACTCGGTTGCTGTTGCTCTTGTGATTTATCCACTTGAGAATTCGTCTCATTATTGGACGGTGGTGGAGCTGTTGTTTCTTTTTCTTCTTCCACTACTTCAATAATAAAAGGGACCTTTACCGATGGTGAAAGAACCTCATTAGATGCTGATTCAATCCCACTTACATAAATCATATACTCAACACCCGGTACATACATTTGGCTCGGAGTCACTGTTATCCTTTTTTGATCGGACGAAAGATTAACTTCGACTGAAACAGTTCGACCAAATTGGTTTTTAACAAAGACCGTCGAATCATTGACCGATTCAGGAGCTAACTCTTCATTAAAGGAAACTTCCCACTCCTTATAAATGTCACCGGCAACTTTAGCCGCTACAACTTCATAATTTTCTTCTGCTAAAATACTATAATTAAATATAACTAAGCTGGAAATCAGAGCAATGATACATACTTTTAAATAAGTTTTCATATTAACCACTTCTTATTATTATTGATTTTCTTTTGAATACGTTAAGTCTTCTAAATTGTGTTCTTGTAATAAGTTTGTGAATAAATTATTATTCGCTAGTAATTGGTATAGAGTGTAATCTTTGCCAGAAGTAACGTAAGAATAATTTTGGGAGATTCTAAAAACATCATTTGTTTCACTAGGAATTTTAAATATTTTCGAATCAATGACTTTTCCAGCATCATCTAAAACTTCTACTTTAATGTCAAAGTTCTCCGTTAGATTTGCAAACCCAACATGGAACTTGTTTTGATTTCCCGCTTCATAAGGTTCAACATTTTCCCTTTTACCTAGACTTGACCCATTACTATTTAAAGCTACTACATTAATTTTTTCTACATCATCACTACCAGTTGTAACTACATCAATATTCGTAAGAGCTACACTACCTTCTAGCAATGCCTCTGGTTTACTGTGAATAATCTCAATGTTGTTAATAAATTTTTCTGGCGCGTGTACCTCTACTTCTCTTGGAGCGTTATCTTCTAGTGCTTCTACCGCTTCATTACCCGTATTCTTCAAAAAGTTCTCGAATTGCAGCGACGGTGAAGCTAACACCCCAGTAGGAAGCGAAATAGCAGCTGCTAACATTACTACCGCACCTGCACGTGTTAATCCTTTCAACTTACGATCTTTTTTTGCTTTCATAAAATATCATCCTTTCAAAACGTTTTTTATTGGGTGCATCTAGTTGTTCGAAATTAAGAAAATCGCACCATTTCTAAAGTTCTAGTAATATTAAAAACTATAACTCAACTTAATAGATAACAACCCTATGTATATTATCGGCAAATAAAGGAATTTTTTAAGTTAATTTGTAAATTTTTCTCTAATTTTATTAATAAGACAATTAGTTAGATTTTTCAAAAAAGTGTTGAAATAAGATGATTTACCTATTAAAATAGTAATAGCTTCGATTTTCTTCTACAGTTTTCGCACGAACCTCGACATGTGTCGCTTCGATTTTACACGTATTTTACTACAATTTTTTTACTGAAGAACAAAACATAAAGCTTCATCCTTATCATTTTAGGTTCAATCATTGAACTGAGTGAGAGGCAATCAACACCTACGCACTTTCCACTTTGTATTAACCCTCTCTTTTGACCATCTCTAAATTAAACTAGCATTATCTCTGTGGTGATTTTCCAACTTCATGAAACAATACTTTGTCGAGGTCTGTCTAAAATTGAAGCTAAACTTCAACTTAACAAGGAGGATTTGCTTTGAATCAAGTAATACTTACTGGACGACTTTCCAAGGAACCTGAGCTCCATTATTCGAAAGATGGTGTTGGCGTCACAAGCTTCCACCTCGCCGTCAAACGCAATTTTAAAAATACGAAAGGAGACTATGAAGCTGACTTTATTCCATGTGTTTCGTTCCGAAAAATTGCTGAAAACATCGCAAGCTATTGTGACAAAGGATCACTTGTTGCTTTGTCAGGTCGACTTCAGTCAAGAAGTTATGAAAACAAAGAGAAAGTTCGAGTATATGTAACCGAGGTGGTCGTTGACAGCGTTGAATTTTTGCAAAAGAAAAAGCAAAAAACACCCGAAAAACCGCAGCCACCATCAAAAGAGGAGATAGAAGAGATCTTCTCCAATGCTTAGTTTTTTACCAAAGAACAGCGGACGGACACTTACGTGTGAGGGATATGTTTAGAGCCCGTTAAACGAGAAAGGAGAATTTTATCGGTGAGAAAAGAGAAAATTGTCGAATTCAATAAAAATTTCGAAAAAAATGTATTTTTCTACTTGAAATTTTTGAATTTTCAAAATAAAATAGATATCGAGTTTGACAAATTGAATAAAAAAATTGATACCTTGAATAAAAAGATAAACGAACAGCACTTAGAGAACATCCGCAGTGATGAGATTTTATTACAGCATTTAGAAAATCTTTATAGAAACGAGAACTTAGTTCAGCATTGTAATAAAACAAAATTACGACCTCTAAAACTTTTGCCTAATTGTAGGAAGGTATGAAATCTATTTTTAGATCAATGTATCTTTGTGTTTTAAAAATGGCACATGTATTCAGGACATCTCAGTGTGACTGATAATATATATTTACTATAGTTCTCCGGTGCTTCGTCCTCCTTTTCATGCTGCTTCTACTTCACCCCCTATCAACATGGGGAGATTGAGGGCGATGCACTTGCCACTTAATTTGAGTATTGAAGGAAACGGGAAACTAGTACAAATGTAACTTCAAAAGCGTGAATACGTTTGTCCAATTTGGCATAAGCGTATAAAGATATTTTTTCCTATACAATTATAAAACTACTTGTTATAATTTGAATATAAAGTCTAATTCAAAGGCACTGCTACCTAAAGTAGATGGTACAACCTCGTTTTAAAAATCGGGGTTGTTTTTTTTATATTATTTAAGAAATCGTTTGCACAAACCAAAAGATAATAAAAAATGAGCCACAACCATCTATATATAGTTGAGAACGATTTAACTCGACAATATGTAACACCTTAGCGGCGGTAAATAAGCATGATGAAATTCTGTACATTGAAGGTTCCTTTTCAAGAAAATTGCTTATACTATAACGATAGTGAAATGAATTTTTATTCGTTAATCATTTGTATTCCTATTGTACAACTGGCCATTAGGGTAAGGAGCAGTTCTCGGGGAAAAATAAACCGTCCCCGGTGAGAAACATAATTTAATGAATTTCATAATTCGATATTATCGACATTAAGTATCTATATGTAGTTTAATATGGCTCATTTTAGGTAATTATGAAATTCACTCAATTACGAGCATCTTTTTATTTTAAGGAGGATTTTTTTATGTTATTAGAAGCGATTTACCATCGACCAAAATCAAACTATGCGTATGCTTATGATGAAAAAACGTTACATATCCGCGTCCGTACGAAGCGCGACGACATGGACGAAGTGAATTTACTTCATTGTGATAAATACAACTTGCACGAAACTGGTTTTACGCGCGTGGCAATGAAAAAAATGGCGAGTGATTCGTTGTTTGATTATTATCAAGCGGAAGTTCAGCCTGAATATCGTCGTTGTGCTTACTTATTTGAATTCGTCTCTGGCGACAAAAAAGTGGCGATGAATGAAGTTGGCTTTACAGAAGGAAAAGAGTTTGACGATGCTTCTGTTTTATTTGCGACAGGACTGTTTGAATATCCGTGGTTAAATGCGATTGATGTGAACAAACCACCACAATGGGTAAAGGATGCGATTTTTTATCAAATCTTTCCGGAGCGTTTCGGAAATGGTGACCCTTCGCTCGATCCAGAAAACGTTGAACCGTGGGATGAAGCTGAGCCGAAGCGTGATAACTTCTTTGGCGGTGACTTACAAGGCGTGATTGATCACTTAGATCATTTAGTCGAGCTCGGAATTAATGCGATTTACTTTACGCCCATTTTTGAAGCAACCACAAACCATAAATACGATACGGTGGACTACATGAAAGTCGATCCTCATTTCGGTGATAATGAGATGGCGCGTACACTCGTTGAAAAATGTCATGAAAAAGGCATTAAAGTGATGCTTGATGCGGTGTTTAACCATTCTGGTTATTTCTTTGGACCGTTCCAAGACGTTGTGAAAAATGGCGAGAAATCGAAGTATAAAGATTGGTTTTACATTCGCGAGTTCCCTGTCGTTGCAGAACCTATGCCGAATTACGACACATTCGCGTTTACTGGGCAAATGCCGAAGATGAATACCGAGCATCCTGAAGTGAAAAAGTACTTTTTAGAAGTGGCTCGTTATTGGATTGAAGATATCGGTGCTGATGGTTGGAGACTAGACGTTGCCAACGAAGTCGATCACCAATTTTGGCGTGAGTTCCGTGACGTCGTGAAAAAGGCGAACCCGGAAGCATATATTCTTGGTGAGATTTGGCATAATTCACTGCCATGGTTACAAGGGGATCAATTCGATGCAGTGATGAACTACCCGGTCACAAATGCCGTGTTAGAGTTTTTCTGTAAAGACTTAATTGATTCTGAAGAATTTATGAGTCGTCTTGATGCGATGTTCCTTGCTTACCCACTGCAAGTGAATGAAGTTGCGTTTAATTTATTAGATTCCCATGATACGGCACGCTTGTTGACGATTTGTAAAGACGATAAAAAGCGAATGAAGCTTGCGGCGGCATTCCAGCTAACGTATATGGGCGCACCTTGTATTTATTACGGAGATGAAGTCGGAATGACAGGTGGCAACGACCCAGATTGCCGTAAACCGATGGTTTGGAACGAAGAAAAACAAGACCGAGAACTGTTCGAGTTTTATAAAGAAATGATTCAGTTGCGCAAAGACCACCGCGCCTTCCGCGACGGTTCGTTCAAGTTTCTACTCGCTGACAAAGATTCTAAACACGTTGTCTACGAACGCTCTTCTGAAGATGACCGCTTTATCGTCGTGATGAATAGCAGCGAGGAAGAAGCTGAAATCGTGGTAGACGGAGTCGAAGGCGCTTGGGAAGTCGTTACTGGAAACGGCATTGCCAGCGGTGAAGGCGACGGGTTAACCGTGAAGCTTGATGCGCTGGAGTATGTTGTATTAAAGAGTGTATAACTTTTTCGGTGTCTGACACCGCCCGTGGACATTTGGCGTATTTGTCTTTCTGGGGTGGACACTTCACTTTTAGAAATTGGTAGAAGATATGTTACTGTAAAGAGTGTGAGACCGCTATGGTTTTGCACTCTTTTTTGCGGATTTCCCACGAATCGGAAAAAACCCTAGGCGTCGTACCGCTTAGGGTTTTCTTTATTTCTATTTGAAATTATCAGTAATGTCCGTCTCCAGTGGACAAAATAGCAATTTGTCCACGAGCGGTGTCAGACACCGCAAACGATTAGATCCTTTTATCGACGAGGAGGCCTACATGTTCAAGCATTGTAGAAATCATATCTAAAAACTCCTTTGGCGGAATTTGGCGAACGACTTCATCCGTATGACGATCAACAACCTCTACATAAAGACGATCGAGGTCTTCATGAACTTGAAATTTTATGGCGGTTAAATTTAAATCTAAAAACTTATTAACCCCTTCAATATTGCTTTCAAGGTCTTCCTTTGTCACCTGTTTCGCTTTTTTCAATTCAAGTTGATTTTGCTGTTCTTTTATTTTTTCATGTGCAGTTCCAGTGCTATTGCCAGTGCCAGTGCCATTTTTTACTTCTTGTCCTTTCGGTTTTAAAAGGTCGAGCGAATGATTTGAAGATAGTGATTTCACATCCATGTGATTTACCTCCTAAATAAGTGACTTCCTTTTAAATTATATCGGCAAATAACGTACTTTTTTATAGAAATTAGCAAAAATAGCTAATTTAATGAATTACATAATTCTGTATTAACGCCATTAAGTAACTATATGTAGTTGCGTTAAACCGCTCGCAACTATTATATAGTCTGGTATGGCTCATTTTAGGTAATTATGGGATTCACTCAATTAGCCCTATGAAAAATAGTAATATTTCTACTCTAGTAGTTGTAATACTTGTTGGCTAGATTGCTTGATATGCGTACTCATAGCTTGTTGCGCTTGAGTTAGAAGCTGCTGTTTAACGAGATTGATGGTTTCTTTTGCGACATCTATGTCTTCAATCCGACTCATTGCTGCTGTCATATTTTCTTCATACACCTTTAAATTAGCAGCGATCGCGTCTAACCTACTCATCTTCGCTCCCATTTGTCCGCGTTCTCCTATAACAAATCGTAAGGCATCGTCGGCTATTTTTAAGCTTTGATTAGCAAATTCATTGGTTCTGACACATATAAAGTTAGTGTCTCGTAGTAAATTATTAAAAGACGCAATACCAACTTGAAGTGTTTCGCCTGAATTCGCTCCGACTTGAAACGTATATTCATTAGGCTTATAACCGTCTGAATGTCTTACTTCATAATCAACTTTTAATTCATGGTTACCGACAGTAAGATCTAGGGTTTCACTTTTTAAAACTACTTGACTACCACGTAATTCATATTGGTCACTACTCAATTGATTACCACCTAATGAAACGACCAAACTGTCAGGATTAATTTCTGCAGCTAATAGGCGTGTATCTGTCACTTCATCACAGTAGTCTTCTAAATATCCTTGAATCGCACTTGAATCAAGGCCAATATGTAAAGGGTCAGAATAAAGCACATTTAAGTTTATGTCCTCTGTTGAATTGGTGATATCCGGTCTTGCATCACCAACGATGACAATGCTGTTTCCATCAAAATAATATCCATCTCCATTAATGTCTTCAGCTTGCTCGATTTCCTGACCGTTTAACTCAACCTTATAAATGTAGGAATCACTCTCTACCGATACCATTAAATCACTTTCTCTAATCGAATAAACACGGAAATCGCCAGTGTTATTGTCGATATCAGGTCGCGAGTCACCATGAAGAGATAAACGATTCGTACTAGGATCATAGGTGAAGCCATTTTCTTCATCATAAGGAACTTCAATCCCACTTTGATAAACCCGAATTGCCCGAGGTTCAGACTGGCTTTCGACACCATAATCAAGAGTATCCGCAGCTAATTGAAAATCATAGCTATCATTCCCAACGATAGTAGCAGGGCTCTCGTATACGTAATAAACCCGAACATCTGGATTGGAGGGATCACCTGCATCAGGGCGCGAATCACCATAGATTTCGACGCGGTTTGTTTGACTGTTGTAATAAAATCCATCTGTTTTCGTTTCATCGTAGTCGATTTCTTGCCCATCAACAAGAACACGAAATGTCGATGGGATCG
>SKOL01000146.1 GCA_007120055.1 Anaerobacillus sp. | reverse complement strand
GTAGCAATAAGATCGAGTGCTGAGTTTTTCTTTGTTGCTGACCAAATTCCTAATGGAATGGCAATGAAGATTGCGACTACCATTGCTGCAGTTGCTAATTCCAACGTCGCTGGAAGACGTTCTAATACGACTAAAAGAGCCGAGTCGTTATATCTATATGATGTCCCAAAGTCTCCTTGAAAAAGATTAACAACATAATTGGCATATTGTATAATGAATGGCTTATCTAACCCTAACGATTCCCTTAATACTTGTTTATCTTGTTCTGTTGCATCTTCCGGTAACATTAACGCGACTGGATCCCCGGCGACATAAACTAACGTAAAAACAATAAAAGATATAATTAAAAGGACAGGAATGATTTGCCATATTCTGCTTAATAAATACCTACCCATATTTTTTCCCCCTAAAGAAATTTTAAGGTTAAGGATGACATGCATCCCTAACCCTAGAAAGTATTGAAAACTTTTGAAACAAAAGGTTATTAACTGAGTGAATTTCATAATTACCTTAATTGAGCCATATCAAACTTTATGTAGTTGCGAGCGGTTTAAAGCAACTACATATAGATACGTAATGGCGAAAATATTGAATTATGAAATTCATTAAACTATCTTTTTGTTACTGTTGGAACATATAGCATTTCATCCATTGTAGGAGTGTAATCGATGCGGTCATTAACCCCAATGTTAATTGATTCTTGGTGTAAAATGATGTGAGCAGTTTCTTCATTTACAATCTCTTGAATTCGTTTATACTGCTCTAAGCGCTCATCTAAATTCATATTTTGTGCTGCTAGCGCTAATAATTCGTCTACTTCCTCATTTTTATAGTCTGTAGAACCAACAAAACGTTCAGAACGATACCAATCAAGAGCGTTCGCTGCGTCAAACATAGAATTTCCTAGACCAATTAAATATGCATCTTCATTTGTTCCGCCACCTTGCATTTCCACAAAGTTACTCCACTCTAAAAGGTCAAGCTTCACATTAATATCAACTGCTGCTAACATACCTACAACCATTTCTGCGATTTGAGCATCTTGTAAGTAGCGTCCACGCGGTGAATGTAATGTAATTTCTAAACCATCACCGTATCCTGCTTCCTCTAATAATGATTTTGCTTTTTCTACATCATAGTTATATTTTCCGTATAAATCTTCATGGAAGCCGAAGTTTCCTGGTGCAACTCTTGTTAGTGAAGGAGTGCCAGCGCCACGAAGAACATTTTCAGTTAAAGCTTTATTGTCGATTGCGTAATCAATCGCTTTTCTTACTCTTACATCCGAAGTTGGATACCCTTCTGTTGAACGTAACATTAACATGATTGTACGGTTAGACATTTGAGATTGTATCGATGTCCCCTCATTATTATTGACGCGATCCCACTCACTTGGCGGAATATTCACGGCAATATCAACTCCTCCAGTTAATAGTTCATTTACTCGAGTTGAATTCTCTGGAATTACACGGAAAATTACTTTGTTCCATGTGTCTACTTTCCCTTCAAAATAATCTTCAAATGGTTCAAAAACAATACGATCATCACGTACCCACTCTACAAATTGATACGGCCCTGTCCCAATCGGGTTAGCTAAGAAATGATCAAAACCATTTTCTTCAATATAATTTGCTGGTAAAATACTAGAACCGATACGAGAAACACGATTTAATAAAGCTGGTTCTGGATCATGTGTAATAATCTTAAATGATAATTCGTCGATTATTTCAACTTCTTTGATTTGTCGGTAGTTCGCATAGTCTCTTAAACTTGAATCATGAGCAACTCTTTCTAACGAATACTTTACATCCGCTGAAGATAATTGATCACCATTATGGAATAATACTTCATCTTTTAGCGTGAACTTCCAAGTTGTATCGTCAATAATTTCGTAACTTTCAACAAGCTCAGGGTTAATTTCACCTGTTTCATTATCTCGTTTAAACAAGTAGTTAAACATATTGTCGTGAACTGCTTCAGTTGAAGTATTGATATGGTTATGAACATCAAAACTGAAGATGTCACTTCCAATCCCAATTGTTAATGTATTACTATCCTCATTTTGTGCAGTACCACTTGATACACTTGCTTCATCGTTGGATGATGATTTTTCACTTGAACCATTTCCTCCACATGCCACTAAAATTAATACGCTTATCATCAAAATCAATAAGCTTAACCAAAAATTCTTTTTCATTCTTTTTCCCCCCTGAAATATTTTTTATTTAGAATAATGAATTTCATAATTCAATATTTTCGCCATTAAGTATCTATATTTAGTTGCGTTAAAACGCTCGCAACTAAATATAGTTTGATATGGCTCTATTATGGTAATTATGAAATTCACTCAGAAACGAATAGTAAAACTACTAATTTCGGTTTCTCTCAATATAATTTAGTGCAAACTTCGCTAACATTGCCGATCCTAGTGGTAGTGCATCTTCATCAATATCAAATTCCGGATGGTGTAACGAAGGAGTTAGTCCTTTTTCTTCATTACCAACCCCTAGTCTAAAGAACATTCCAGGAATTTGTTCCGTATAAAATGAAAAGTCTTCACCACCCATAGATGGTTTAACAATAGAGAAAGATCCATCCCCTAATATTTCTCCACTAGTTTCTTCTAGGATTGGAAGGAAATTTTCATCATTGATAACGGAAGGGACGAAATATTCATAGTTAAAATGAGCTTTAGCACCAAAGGAG
>SKOL01000119.1 GCA_007120055.1 Anaerobacillus sp. | reverse complement strand
TAAAGAAAAAGTTCGTGACAAGTAGTTTATAATCGTTTATAATAATCCGTAACTTATAAGAAATGTATCATATTTTTAGAAATTTTTAAATACTAAACAAGGAGTGGAGTTCGAATGGGTAATGAACAGTTAGAAGAGCTGAGAAAGAAATTAGACGATGTGAACTTGCAATTGCTAGATACAATTAATGAAAGAGCAAAGCTAGTTCAAGAGATAGGAAAGGTTAAAAGTGCACAAGGGGTTAATCGTTTTGACCCTGTTCGTGAAAGAAAAATGTTAGATTTGATTGCAGAAAATAATGAAGGACCTTTCGAAACATCCACATTACAGCATATCTTTAAACAAATTTTTAAAGTTAGCCTTGAGCTTCAAGAAGACGATAATCGAAAAGCGTTATTAGTTTCACGAAAGAAACATCCTGAGGATTCGATAGTGAATGTTAAAGGTGAAAAGATTGGTGATGGTAAGCAACGTTTAATTGCTGGTCCGTGTTCAGTTGAAAGTTATGAGCAAGTTTCTAGCGTAGCTAAAGTTTTAAAAGAACAAGGTCTGAAGCTACTACGTGGTGGTGCATTTAAACCGAGAACGTCTCCTTATGACTTCCAGGGACTGGGTCTTGAAGGGCTTCAAATTTTAAAACGTGTGGCTGATGAGGAAGATATGGCTGTAATTAGTGAAATTGTTGATCCTAAAGATATTGAAACAGCAGTTAATTACATTGATGTTATTCAAATCGGTGCAAGAAACATGCAAAACTTTGAGTTATTAAAGGCAGCAGGTTCAGTCGATAAACCTGTCCTACTGAAACGTGGATTATCAGCAACGATTGAAGAATTTATTAATGCTGCTGAATATATTATTTCTAAAGGAAATGGCAATATTATTTTATGTGAGCGTGGAATTCGCACTTACGAAAAAGCAACTAGGAATACGCTAGACATTTCAGCAGTTCCAATTTTAAAACAAGAAACGCATTTACCAGTTGTGGTTGATGTTACACACTCCACTGGAAGAAGAGATTTACTACTACCAACAGCTAAAGCGGCGCTTGCGATTGGTGCAGATGCAGTGATGACAGAAGTGCATCCTGATCCTGCTGTAGCACTTTCCGACTCGGCCCAACAAATGGACTTTGGTCAATTCTCAAAATTCATGGGTGACCTTCGCGAATCAGGATTATATAAGCTTTAATAATGTTGAGAGCCTTCTACAATATTGTAGAAGGTTTTCTGCTTACAAAAAAGTATACTTCTTCTACGCTCGAGTTATCCTAACAAAAAATGGCTTAGGAGTGATAAGGGTGAAGGGGATCATTGCTATTATTTTCGGACTAGTCGCTTTATCAATGGGGTGTCAAGGAGCCAATTATCAAGGGCAAATGGATACACCGATAGAATATTTCGATTTTACCAATCAAGGTGTTACTGAATATGAGTACGAACAACTGATTTCATTTTTGAAAGAAGCAGAGATAATGATGAGAAAACCTATTCATGATGCGTATGTTAATGAAAAAGGAATTAAAGTTTTTCCAGAGCAATTTACGACTAAAAACGATTTGTTTGAATATTATCAAACGTATTTATCAAATGAATTAGCAGATACTTTGACTAGAAAAATAACCGACATAAGTAAAAGTGATAATCACAGTTTTTTAGCAGTATCAGAAGATGATATCGATTGGTATAGTATTTTTGATGCTGATCCGAAATCAATAAAAGTAGTTCTACATACGACTGTTCAAAGTGTTGTAGAAATGGATTTGAGAGAAGACGTAAATACTCGTTTACAATATACGGTCATGAAAACGAGACTCGGCGAAAATCCGAAGATTGTTCAAAAAACTGTACTTTATAATTAGCTAGCTTTATTACGATTAAACTTAAAGTATTGTACAATAAAAATATTGCTTATCATACTTTTGGAGAAGAGTATCGACAAAAAAATTCAAATCACTAAAAAAAAATCCGCTTCTTGTCGATATAAGTTAAGTAAAGAGATTGCAGACCTCCGAAATGTATCGTATGATAACATTAAAATTCTTGAAAATAGTGAAAACCATTATTTGGTATAAAATTTAGGAGGACTTAAGCAAAGTGAATACAACAATATACGATGTTGCAAGAGAAGCAGGAGTATCAATGGCGACTGTTTCACGTGTAGTAAATGGAAATCCGAATGTAAAGCCAACAACTCGAAAGAAAGTATTAGAAGCAATTGAAAGGTTAGGGTATCGTCCTAACGCTGTTGCACGTGGTTTAGCAAGTAAACGTACGACAACGGTTGGTGTGATAATCCCAGATATTTCAAGTATCTTTTTTGCTGAGTTAGCAAGAGGAATTGAAGATATTGCTACAATGTATAAGTACAATATTATTTTATGTAATTCTGACCAAAACAAAGACAAAGAAATACATCTTGTGAACACTTTGTTAGAAAAGCAAGTTGATGGAATTGTTTTTATGGGCGGAGAGATTACCGAAGAACATGTTGAGCAGTTTAAACGTTCGCCAGTTCCAATTGTTTTATCTGCGACTATGGATCCGGAGAAGGATTTCCCATCTGTAAATATTAATTATGAACAAGCAGCTTATGATGCGATCAAGTTTTTATTAAACAATGGTCACAAAAAGATTGGAATGTTAACTGGGTCTTTAGAAGATCCTGTAAATGGCTATCAAAAATATGCAGGCTTCCGTCGTGCTATTGAAGAAGCCGGGCTCTCTTTTGATGATGATTATGTCATATTAGGGGATTACACATATGATTCGGGAATCGAAGCGATGGAAAAGTTTTTAGAGCTCGATGAAGTTCCGACAGCTATTTTTGCTGGGACCGATGAAATGGCCTTAGGAGTCATTCATGGCGCTCAAGACCGCGGTCTACAAGTTCCAAACGATGTTGAAGTCATTGGTTTTGATAACACTAGGTTAGCGGCAATGGTTCGTCCTACGTTAACATCGGTTGTCCAACCAATGTATGATATCGGGGCGGTATCAATGCGCCTATTAACGAAATACATGAATAAAGAAGAAGTTACAGATGAGGTTGTCTTACTTCCGCATCGAATTGAATTTAGACAATCAACAAAACAAACATAAAGAAAGAGAACGTTTTTTGTTGTAGTTAGGGAGAGGTTTATGAAAAAATTTGATATTTTTACGCCAATAGGTATTTTCTTTGGTTTGACTTTAGTTTTATTTGCCATTTTTATTAATTCAGATACTGGTATGTCAGATGTCATATACTTTGTACAAATATCTTCGGCTTTAATTGTTTTAGGTGGACTAACCGCGGCTATTTTAATTAATTTTGCACTTGCAGATTTAAAGTTAATTCCAAAAGTCTTTGCTGAAGCATTCAGGACTGAACCACAAGATTTACCAGAGCTAATTAATACATTTGTAAATTTATCAACAAAGGCAAGGAGAGAGGGACTTTTAGCCCTTGAAGCTTCGCTTGAAGAGGTGGAAGACCCTTTTATTCAAAAAGGAGTATTACTTGCTGTAGACGGAATAGAGCCAGATATCATTAAAGACATCATGATGGCTGAGGTTGTTGCCATGGAAGAGAGACACCGTAAAGGTCGGGCAATTATTGAAAAAGCAGGTGAATATGCACCTGCCTGGGGGATGATCGGAACGTTAATTGGCTTAGTACTAATGCTTCAAAATTTAATGGACCCATCTACACTTGGACCAAATATGGCTCTCGCTCTTTTAACAACGCTTTATGGATCACTGTTAGCTAATCTAGTATTTATCCCAATGTCTAATAAACTAGCAACGAAAACTGAAGAAGAAGTATTCGTGAAGCAAATTATCATTGAAGGCGTCATAGGTGTTCAATCCGGTCAAAATCCAAAGATTTTGGAGGAAAAACTAAGTGCGTTTTTACCGAAAAATGCTCAACAAAAGTTAAATGAAGAAGGGGAAGGAGCGGCAGTTGATGGAGCGTAGACGCTTGCAAAGGCCAGAAAAAAAAGGGGCGCCTAAATGGATGGTTACCTTTTCTGATTTAATGACTCTTATTCTAGTATTCTTTATTTTACTATTTTCAATGTCTGTTGTTGATGGGACAAAGTTTCGTGCTGTAGCTGAGTCATTTCAGGAACGAGCTATTTTTGACTTCTATCCTTCAATGATCCCTTTTGAAAATCCAGCTGAGGATATAGACGTAAAAAGAGATCCTCATGACGATGTTAATGATCCGTTTAAAGATGTTTCAAAAGGTGATAGTTCTGATCAAGAATTAAACAAACTCTATGAAGAAGTACGGGAATTTTTAGAGGGAAATCAATTAAATGAAGTAATTACAGCTTCTCGTGATGACCGAGGAGTAGTACTAGTTCTTCAAGAGAGAGCGTTATTTGAAACAGCAGAAGCTCAAATTTTAGATGGTGCTAGACCTTTTTTAAGCAAGGTTGGAACATTGTTAGAAACAATTCCGAACTTAGTTAAAGTGGAGGGGCATACCGATAGCCGTCCAATTAATACGTTTAGATACCCTTCAAACTGGGAACTATCAGGAGCCAGGGCAAGTAGTGTTATACGATATTTACTAGATAATAATAATAACCTTGAACCCTATCGATTCATGGCAGTAGGCTACGGTGATACAAGACCGGTAGCTCCAAATACAACAGCTGAAAACCTTCAAAAAAATCGTCGTGTTGTCATTGTTATTTCAGACCCTAACTATAACGAAACTGAAGAATATTAATTTTAACGGCCTAGGATAAATCTTCCTAGGTTTTCTTTTTAGTTCTGTTAATGTACAATTTACAATGTAGAATTCCCAATTCCCAATTTACAATTTACAATTTACAATTGTTGAAAGTATTGCTTCGAAGCGAAACTAAATTAATTTTGCATTGTAAATTGTAAATTTTACATTGAACTTGAAGGGATGTTATATGATGAAAATTGGAATTATTGGAGCAATGGATGAGGAAATAAAGCTATTAAAGGAAAACATTGAAGTGAAGGAAGAGGTAGTGAAGGCAACAATTACGTTTTACGTTGGACAGTTGCATGGTAAAGAAGTTGTCGTGTGCAAATCAGGTGTTGGTAAAGTAAATGCAGCAATTACTACTCAGCTTTTAATTAACCATTTTTCGGTAACTAATATTCTTTTTACAGGGGTAGCAGGGGCTGTCGATCCTAAATTAAATATCGGAGACATTGTCATCTCAAAAAATGCGCTTCAGCATGATCTTGATGCTTCAGCTTTAGGGTTTAAAAAAGGTGAGGTACCTATGTTTAACTATCCTTCACTTTTTCCAGCGGACGAAGCACTTGTCCAATTAGCTGAAAAAGGAGCAAAAAAACTAAATAACATAAACGTAGTAAAGGGAACGATATTAAGTGGTGATCAATTTATAGCAGATCATGAAAAGGTTGCTCAATTAGGTGAACTTTTTGGTGGTTCATGTGTTGAGATGGAAGGAGCAGCTGTTGCTCACGTAGCAATGTTAAATAAAATTCCATTTGTTATTATTCGTTCGATGTCTGACAAAGCAAATGGTGAAGCAAACGTTAATTTTACAGAGTTTACGAAGCTTGCTTCAGAACGTTCATTTTCTATTGTCCATTCAATCGTAGAAAATATATAAATTGTAGGTTTCTACATACGAAAAAGGCGGACGATTTCCTTCACTTCGCCGTGATCTTCTTTCGAATCTCAGAGGCTCATTCACGAAATCATCCGCCTTTTTCATACAAAACGCACCTAACGATATTCCGTCACCATCTAGAATGAAAATTGGAGCTGGATTTTCTTTCACTTCGCTGTAAACTTCTATCGAATTTTAGAGGCTAGTGAAAGAAAATCCACCTCCAAGTACCTATTTTCATACAAAACCCTCTTGGCGATAAACGTCACTATTTGAAAAGGCAGGTGCTTATTTCCCCCCAAAAATAACTCAAAACTAAAATAAAAGGAGGAACAGAAATGGATTATCATGCTTCAAACTTGGTCCAAACCAACAAACCAACAAACCAACAAACCACAAGTTAACTTTTTGTTTATTTCGTTAAGTTTAAATGTTCTGAATTTTCATTTTGTGAAAAAACTTATTTATTGTTTAATGAATTACTTTCCCTTTTTATCCTTTCATTACGAATATGAGAAAGTGCTTTTTTGACAGTTAGTGCATTTTTTTCATTGATTTCCTTTTTCCTTGGGATTTCTCGGTAAATAGGTGGAATGTCTTCCCAAGTATTCGGGAGCTCTACAGGAGCTTCTTTTTGCCATTTTTCGACCCATTCTTTAGGAAGTGCCCCTTTTGTAATTAGATTATCTGTCATCTCCATCCATAACATTGCCCAAGCTCGTGGGACAACGCGCCATATGTCATATCCTCCACCACCTACTGCAATCCATTTCCCGTTACAATACTCATGAGCAATTTCGTGAGCTAACTTTGGGATTTCTTGATAAATATCGATCGTTGAACAAAGGTGTGTTAAAGGATCATAGTAATGAGAATCAGCTCCATTTTGCGTTATAATCACATCAGGCTTAAAAAACTCGGCTACTTCTCGTAAAGAAGTTTTATAGGCATCTATCCAGGAAGCATCTTCTGTAAACGCATCCAAAGGTATGTTTACAGAATAACCATAACCTTTGCCACTTCCTCTTTCATTAATGTTTCCAGTACCAGGAAACAGGAAACGCCCGGTTTCGTGAATTGATAATGTACACACGTCGTCACAGTCGTAAAATGCCCATTGCACCCCGTCACCGTGATGGGCGTCTGTATCAACATATAAAACTCTCGCTTGATATTTTTTACGCATATATTCAATGGCAATCGAACTGTCATTATAAATACAAAACCCTGAGGCTCGCCCTTTAAATCCGTGGTGGAGGCCTCCGCTTAAATTACATGCGTGCAAGTATTTTTCCTCCATGACTAAGTCAACGGCTGTTAATGTTCCACCAACTAAAAGGGAGGAAGCCTCATGCATATTTTCAAACACAGGAGTGTCATCGGTGCCGATACCATATGTATTAGCAATAGACGTTCTTAATTCGCCTTTACCAGCTTTTTTTATAGCATCAACGTAATCTTTATCGTGGATTAAATATAATTCTTCATCGGTTGCCATACGCGGTCGTATAATGTCTTGTTTGCTTAAGGCGTTACACTTTTTTAATAGATCGAAAGTTAAATCTAAACGCTTTTGGTTAAATGGGTGGTCATCACTAAATTTATACGTTTGCTGTTCTCGGGAATAAATAAAAGCAGCATTGTTCATGGTGTCATCCCCGGTAAATTGGGCCAAATAATTTTATAGCCTTCTTTTTCAATATCAGTAATAACCCCCCGTGGATCCATTGTTTGCAATCTAAACACAAGAACTTTATGTTCGTAATCTTTTGTAGGATAAACTAAAACACTCGTAATATTGATATTTCGCTTTTTTATAATGGTAGCAATTTCAGCAAGCATTCCTGCAACATTTTCAACTTGTACTTCGATTTGTGAACTTGGCTGATGAGCACCCATTAACTGTACTAAAGTGTGTAATAAGTCAGTTTCAGTAATAATCCCTACTAATTTATTGTCTTCTTCGATCGGTAAGCATCCGATATGATGTTCATAAAAAATCGAAGAAATGTCCTCAACAAAATCAAGAGGGTGCCCCGTTATAACATTGGTGACCATAATTTTTGAAACTGGTTTTAAAAAATAGTCTTCATGTTTATCTGTATCAAAAATAGACGGTCTTGCATCGCGAATGTCGCGATCAGAAACAATTCCGATGAGTTCTTTTTTTTCATTGATGACTGGGAGGTGGCGAATTCGATTATTATCCATCAAATCAATAGCTTGTTGAATCGTTGTTGTGATATCAATACTAAATACATTACGCTTCATTATTTGTTCAACGATCATGAATTTCACTCCCTTTGCCAATATTGCATTTAACTTTTGATTTGAAATTAAAAGAGCGTAGCTTAACTTTCAAAAACTCAAAACTCAAAACTCAATACATAAATCTATTCTGGAATCGGATAAGGTCAAATTTTTGAATGGATTCTTGAGGAACTCTTTTACCGATTCTTACCATAAGGCAGTTTGCTGGGTGGGAACATATTTCGGGATCATCAGTTGCATACCATATTAAACCACCAGCACTCATCATTTTTTCCATTACTTTTCTGTAATCCCAAATCGATAATCCTGTTCCTTTTAAGTCCCAATGCCAATAATATTCTGTTGTAATAGTAATATAATCATCCATTGCGTCATCCATCATGGAAACTTTTAGTAAATTTTTACCGATTTTACATCCTCGATATGGTGCAGCAACTTCAATTGCCCCAAGTTCTATTAAATCCTCCATCTTACCTTGTGACCATCTTTCAAGTTCATCAGGGTAAACGAAAGTCGCATATCCAACGATTGTATCGTTATGTCGAGCGACGATAATTCTTCCTTCTGGAAGGTCAGCAATGCCTAAAAGAGCTTTTTTTTGCTTTTCTGATGGTCTAAACGCAGTTAATCCTTCATGAAACTTATACGTTTCTATTTCTTTTGCGGAAAGTGGACCTTCGATAATTAGTGTGAATTGTCCTGTTTGTAACTCTAGTGCATTGTACGTTTTTTGATGTTTCATTTGCACACCACCTTGAAGTAAAAGATTCAATAATGTCTATTATACATTAATTTTTGCATAATTTTAGCATTATAACGAATTTGACACATATTATTATGAAAGATTTCAAGAATTGAGAAAATTCATAATTTATATTACAATAAAAAAAATGGTATATAAAGGGGGAGTTTACACAATGAACATGGAGTTTATACCTGC
The DNA here is from genome assembly GCA_007120055.1 of Anaerobacillus sp. Next base: position 1,581 of record SKOL01000119.1, on the reverse strand, counting down.
TCTTAGAGGGAGCTTTAATTTAAATGATTATGAACATGCAGTAGAGCATTTTGACTGGAGTGAAGTAGAAGCGAAGTTTTCATGGTTTAAAACTGGGAAAATCAATATCGTACATGAAGCAATTGACCGGCATGCTCTAAGCGCAAAAAAAGATAAAGTTGCTTTATATTATAAAGATGAATATAGAAAAGAACAATTTACATTTAAAGAAATAATGGAAATGACAAATAAAGCAGGAAATATGTTTAAGAAGTTTAATGTATTAAAAGGTGACCGAGTGTTTATCTTTACACCACGTTCTCCGGAAATGTATTTTTGCCTTTTAGGTGCGATAAAAGTTGGGGCAATTGTCGGACCACTTTTTGAAGCGTTTATGGATGCAGCAGTTTACGATCGATTAAATGACAGTGAAGCTAAAATTTTAGTAACAACTCCTGAACTAGTTAGCCGTGTCCCTTTAGAAAAATTACCAAAATTAGAAAAAATAGTTTTAGTGGGAGATGATATTGAGGAAACCGATGAAGTTGTTAGCTTTAATAAACATTTCGAGGAAGCCAGTGATGAGCTAGAAATAGAGTGGATGGATCGTGAAGATGGAATGCTCTTACACTATACTTCAGGTTCAACAGGGAAACCAAAAGGGGTTTTACATGTCCATAATGCAATGATACAGCAATATAAAACAGCACAGTGGGTGTTAGATTTAAATGAAGATGATGTATATTGGTGTACAGCTGACCCCGGATGGGTAACAGGGACTGTTTATGGAGTGTTTGGCCCATGGTTGAATGGTGTGACGATTGTAGTAAGAGGGGGGCGGTTTAATCCTAACGACTGGTATCAGACGATCGAAGATTACTCAGTTACTGTCTGGTATAGCGCTCCGACTGCTTTTCGTATGTTAATGGGGATTGGTGAGGAGTTAACGCAAAAATTTAATTTAAAATCACTACGTCATATATTAAGTGTGGGTGAACCGTTAAACCCTGAAGTCGTTCGTTGGGGATTAAGAGCGTTTAATTTAAGGATTCATGATACGTGGTGGATGACAGAAACAGGGGCAATGATGATTTGTAATTATCCATGCTTAAATATAAAACCTGGTTCTATGGGGAAACCGATCCCAGGAATCGAAGCAGCAATAATTGACGACAATGGAAATGTACTTCCTCCAAATCGAATGGGGAATTTAGCATTAAAGATGGGATGGCCATCAATGATGAGATCTATTTGGAATAATCCTAATAAATATAAAGAATATTTTACGCATAACGGTTGGTATATTTCTGGAGATTCAGCTTATATGGATGAAGATGGCTACTTTTGGTTCCAAGGTAGAATAGATGATGTCATTAATACATCAGGAGAAAGAGTCGGACCATTCGAGGTGGAAAGTAAGCTAGTTGAGCACCCAGCAATTGCTGAAGCGGGTGTCATAGGTATACCTGATCCAGTTCAAGGAATGAGAATTAAAGCGTTTATTTCTTTACGTGAAGGGTATACGCCAACTAGTGATCTAGAAGAAGAAATTCGTTTATTTGTAAAAGAAGAATTATCTGCACATGCTGTACCGAAAAAAAT